>CAXGRO010000197.1:0-9451 GCA_964012055.1 uncultured bacterium | reverse complement strand
TTACCGGCCCGCCATTTTCGCGGCGGCCTGGCGTTCCAATTCGGTGCGCCAACCCACTACCTCGCCCGCCTTGATGCGTCCAATGTCGAAACCTGCGTAGCGGTCTTCTAAGGTGTCTCCCAGCTTTTGTGTTTCGGCCCAGCGGTCCCACGCCGTTTTCATCCACTCGTGCGGCAAGGTTTCGCGCACGGCGGGGTCGAGTTGCCAGGCGCTGCGCGCGTCGGCTACCGACGGCTCGTCGGTAAAGGGGCCTGACCATTTAGACCAACCAATGGACAGGGTGTTGCGCTCGCGCTCGGGAACGGTGTGGCCGGTGTGAATGTTATTGCCGTTGCGAATGAGCGCTTCGCCGGCCTTGAGGCGCACGGCGACCTGGCCCGGCAGCGGGTCTTTGCCGTTCCAACTGGGGGTGTGCGGCACCCCTTGCTCTTTCATGGCTTTGGGGAGGAGGACGTCGTGCTCGTAGGGGGTGCGCCAGCGGTGGTGGCTTCCGGGGATGAGTTCGTGGCATTCGTCGTCAGTCAGCGCCAAAAACATGCTCACGCCGTTACGTTCGGCAATCGATGTTTCGTTTCTTTCCTGAATTTCCTTCCAGCGGATTCTTTCGATTTCTTCCGTGTAGGCCTCTGGGCCTTCGCCGCGGACCTCGCGTTGGGAAAAGTAGGATTTGCCGGTGCCCCACCAGGTCACGTCGCGGTGCCAGCTGGGGCCGTTTTCGTGGTGCTTCGGGTTGCACCACAGCAGCAAGCCGCCCATAGTCATGTCTTCGGGGGCCAGGCCGTGACACCAGGAGGCGACGAAGTTGAGGAATTCGGGCGAGCCGTGAAATTCGGCAAAACTGGGCTCGCCAAATGCGGGGTGCACCAGGCCGCGGATGGCCCAGGGCTCGTTGCCGCCGGCGCGGTGTACATAGCCCTTTGAGCTGTCGATCTTGCTGTAGCCGTGCTCGGGGGCGCAGGCTTCGGTAATGCGGCGCCCCGCCTCGCGCAACACGGGAATCCACGGGTTGTCGACAAAGTCGTTGATAATGACAAAACCGTGTTCCTTCAGGTATTCGATTCTTTCCGGCGTGCCTCCGGGCGCCGACAACTCGGGTTGGAAATCGGCAAAGGCCGTAGCGCGATAAGTCTCAGATTTAGTTTCAGCAGACGACTGATCAGTGCTCATTTTAAACTCCCCATGTGACGGCGGTTGCTGTGAGATCTAATCCGTGGACTTGGTTGAGAGTCAAAGCTAAAATAGCCGTGAAAGATTGTCAATGCGGAGCTATATGGGCGGGAATATATGGTCCAACAAAGAGGTGAGCCTACTGTGATGGGAATCTTGGAAGCAGGTATAGGGATACCGTATAAAATTAGCTCGATGCGCTCTTGAGCCAACCCCAACTCGAAGGATCAACGGAGGTGGTCCCGCCCGCAATGCCAATGCGGTGGGATGCCTTATAACCTTCGCCTTCAACCGCAACCGCCATCTGCAGGCTGTCCAGTCCTCCCGAACGCAAGAGGCCGTCATTCTCATTGGTGGTATCGTTACCTCCTCGCTGGGTGTAGGGCGCGCGCTCGTAGATATTTGAGTTGAACGCATCCGGAAAGTACAATTGCGACGTGACTGCCGTTTCTCGCCCCGATAGCACATGAAAATGTATATGCGGAGTGCGTCCCGGATACCAGCCCGGATATACAGTGATAAATTCTACCCGGCCCTCGGCGTTGGCAACTTGAGTGCCGCGCATAAAGTCTTCGCTGGTCGCGTCTATATTGCGGTCGTCTCCCTGTCTGGCAAAGCCGGAGTAGACGCCCGCAGCATCGGCGTGCCAAATGTCGACCAACGCCCCTTTTATGGGGGAGCAGGTGTTGGCGTCGACGATCTGGAGGTCTAGTTTGAGGGCAATGCCGGGACGTCTTTCGCTTATGTTGCGGCGCATCTGGTTGGCGTTAAAATAGAAGGGGCCTGCCGCTTGTTGGGGGACCAGGGTACAGGACGGGGGTTGGGCAGTAGCTTTTGAAATCAGTGTTTCCCACCCAGCCAAGCCGGCAAAACCCACCAAGCCCAAACCCGTAAGCAACGCCTCGCGTCGTTTCATAGCTGTGAAATTCCCTGTTTATAGGTTGATAATTGTTTCGTATGACCCTTTGGACGTCATGGCCCGGGCGGAGTTCCTAAAACTTCTCACCTACATAGATATTGGTCGAGAAAAGCATAGGCTTGTTGGCGCTCGGTGGGGAGAAATTTATGGCTGTGGTTTGGAAAGATTGACTTGAGTCTATTTTCAGCATTGTAGAGTGCATATACGGTTTTTGCCGCTTCTATGCACTTGATGGCCCCTTTAAAGGGAAATATTCATCGTGCGCAGGAGCGTTTGTGAAGAGGGGACGGGGGGCCAGGGTGCCAATGAGTTCGGTGAAATCAAAGGGGACTTTATCGGGATCGTCGTCGAAATGGCTGGAGATGCGCGGCATGTGTTTGGGGATTCCCCATGCGGGCAGCGATCCTTTGCCGGGGAGCGTGCTGCCGTCGCGCTTGTGTCTGGCATAATCGGCAAAAGTGCTGTAACCGCCGCTGCAAACAACGGCCTGGACGCGCGGCTCAAAGGCGGCTAGAAACAGGGCATTGTAGCCACCGAGTGAATTGCCAATACAGCCGATGGGTGTTTTCTCAACTATACCTAAGGCCTCCAGTATATCGATGGCGCGCATGTGGTTCCACACGCCTTTCATCGTATTGCTTATCCAGCCGTTATCATAGGGGTTGTAATTGGGGGTGTTGTGAAATGTGCGAATGTGATAATGCCCATACCACCAATAGTCTGGGGCAATGACCGCATATCCCAGTTCAGCCAGTTCTTTGGCATAGGGTCCTGCGTAGGGTCCCTGTTCTTTTCCACCCAGCCCCGCTGCATTGTCCTTGCCGAGAGAATCGGGCGTAGTCGTCTGATGCAGGGCGACTACGCCCGCTTTCTTTAGGATGAGGTCATTGGGCACTAACAGGTAGGATTCAACGCGATCTGAGGGATCTACGTTATAGGCTATGAGCTTGCGAGTATAATTTTCTAACTCGTCGACGCGTACAACTTCAAGCTCTAAGGGCACTCGGAATGTCGCATCGGGTAAAGGCCCCATTACTTTTTGCATGTTCGCCAGGATATGGTTCCGACGCACAAGCCATTCCTCTGTGCGGGTGACGACTCTTTCCTCGCCAGATGAATCGATATAGGTCAGCAGATTGCCCTTATCGGCATATACTGGCGCTGGTGGTTCTTCCGTAGAAGATTTGTAATTGCTGCCGGGTTTGCGGCCGATTTTCGTTTGGTCTATCATTTTCCCCGACTCTATAATATAAATAAACCAAATTGTTAGGAGGTCTGCCCGGTATGGACAATTGCCTAGAGTGGTTGGCGCAAGTAGTTGAAGAAATCGAAGAGCCCGAACGGCCTATCGTCGATACGCATTTTCATCTTTGGAAAGACTCCGATTTTGGCCGTTACCTGCTCGATGATTTATGGGCCGACACCGGCAACGGCCATCGTATTGAACAAATGGTATTTCTCGAGTGTCGGTCCGAGTATTTCAACGAAGGGCCCGACCACTTGAGGCCATTGGGTGAGACCAAATTTGTCGCTGAGGCGGCGGCGCAGGCCACCAGTGCGCCTAGGGGAGTGACCCAGATTGGAGGCATCATTGGCATGGCCGATTTAATGTTAGGTGATGCGGTTGAGGACGTATTGCAGGCCCAAAAGGATGTTAGCGATTTGTTTCGGGGTATTCGCTACAGCGCCAGTTGGGACGCCAGTGACGAGGTGAGTAATGCCGCAACGGATCCGCCGCCGCACCTCTACGAACATGCTACGTTCAGGCAGGGGTTTGCCCGACTGGCACCTTTGGGCATGAGTTTTGACGCCTGGAACTACCACCCGCAGATTGTCGAATTGGTTGAACTTGCTAGAGCTTTTCCAGATACGACAATCGTCGCCAATCATCTTGGTGGTATTTTGGGAATTGGACCGTATCGCGGTTGCAGGGAAGAGATTTATGCCCAATGGAAGCAGCGCATAGCCCAGTTGAGTGAGTGTCCCAATGTGGTAGTTAAGCTCGGAGGTGTGGCGCAACCCTATTGTGGCTACGAATGGGAGAAGCGAGAGTTGCCTTTGAACTCTGACGAATATGCCGATGTGTACAAACATTACTATCTGTACGCCATTGAACAATTTGGACCAAAGCGTTGCATGTTTGAAAGTAATTTTCCGGTTGATCGGATATCAATTTCGTATAAAGTACTGTGGAATGGCTTCAAGAAGATGGTGGCCTCATTCTCGGAGGATGAAAAGGAAGCCATGTTCAGAGGGACGGCCATGCGAGTCTACCGTCTGGATGCGATTTCTTAGGGCTTATCTTTTTTAGCGGAAAAAGGAAGAAGGGGCGATAGTGCTGGTGTCTGTGCGGGCGTTTAGATATTGCGAGCGGGTGAGTGTGGCCCCTGTAACGTTGGCACCGTTCAATTTGGTGTTATTGAGATTGGCAATACTGAAGTTAACATTACTTAAATTAGCCTCTGTTTAATCGGCGTCTACTAATAAAAGCAGATCAACATCCCCGCTGTTGATACTGTTCGGTCATGGCCTCGTTGTATTCGCGGCCGCCGGTTTGGTAAATGCCCCGCATGAAGGTGGGCACGGTTCCCGCTTTGATCATTTCCTCGGCCCATTGGGCGTTGAGCATTTGCTGGATTATATTGCCGACTACCCCAGATGTGGGGCAAATGGTCTGCTCGCGGCCGGGGATGGCTACAACGCCGCCCGATTCGGGTGAGAAATTGTCGAAACTAGCGTCGGCGATATCTAGCAAGGCCTCCCCGGGGACTACTGCGTCCAGTGAAGCGGGAGCAATGCCTATTAGAAAGGCGCCTTCGTCCTTTACCTGTTTGGCCAGCTGTATTTCGGCGGGAAAAGCGGGCGAGATGGCGGTGATGACCATAACATTTAGTTCTTTGGCGGCTTCCCAGTCGCCGTCATTGACCATTCTGGGGCCGCAAGCCACGTTAAATTCAGTTTCAAACCCGGGATGTTCCAAACTTTTGGCAAACCAACGACCGCCTTGCATGATGCGCTGAGCCATGGTGGCGGCCGTATTCTGAATGGCGGCCATGTGGTCGGCTGTTTGCGCCGCGCGCTCGGTCAAAGTGGACAAATAATGTCGGGCTTTATCGCCTTTGCGGGCTGCTGGGTCGGCCAGCCAGTGGGCCGTTTCGGCATTGAGCATCCAGTGGACGGCGCCGCCGCCCGTGGCGGCGCTGGGGCATAGCCTGAACTCGGGAATCTCCGGGCAGTCGACTAGGCCCTGCTGGTAGGGCATGTGGGTGTGCAGTATTTCGTTGGAGACGTCTTTGAGCATAAGGCCGTCGGGGTTGCCGTGGCTTATGTCGGTAAAACCGGCCGGCCTAAACTCGTTGTCCCAATAGGGGGTGGTTACGCAGACCACGTAGACGCCGCGTTGGCGCGCATCCAGTACTTCGCGGTGGCAGAAATTGGTGAAAACGAGATCCCCTTTTTGCATATCGGCAAATTCATTGGAGCAACGAAACAGCCCGGGGTTGCCGCGCCGCTTTTCGGCGTGTTCAAATTTGGGCATGTGGCCGCTGTCCATACAGGTCCACACCGTGCCGCCGCGGTTGATGGTCTCGGCCGCCCGCGCGCCCAAGGCGCCGATCTGTTCTATTTCGCCGCCGAGGGCGTCCAAAATGCGCATCGTGCCCTGGTGGTATTGGGCCATATAAGTCATATGATTGAATTCCGACAGGGGTAAGCGGTGTTAGGGGCTGAGACTGGGAAAATTATTCTTTATGCAGGATGCAGTCAAGAAACCGATTGGAGATTGTATGGAAATTTAGGCCAGGCCGATCGTGCCGTGCGCCGCGACGCCGCCGGGAAGTTCGAAACTATAAGAAACGGGATCTATTGTCTGCTCGGCGCTGACTCTCCGGCGCGGGGGCGTGGATGCCCCTTGGGGGAGTAGGAGGTAGCGAATTCCAGGTTGAGTTTCAAAATTTAGTATTTCGCCTTCTATAAATTGCGTCGATCCGTCCGCCTGTTGTATTTGGCAGGTTGTGCCCCAGGGGTTGCGCAGCCTACACGGTTCGCCTGAGCGCGATTCGATTTCTACGAATTCGACCTCGCCCGCCTGTATGACAGCGCCGACCAGAAAGCCGCCCCGCACCAACAGGCAAAAAGACGCGTCCCAACTCTTTGGCCAGGCGGGGAACATGCGGATCACCTCTGGCAGTCCAGGCTGCGCCGATACGCTTTGTAGCAAAGCCTCGTTGAGCGCCGTACTAATGCAACCCAGTGGCTCAATTGAGGGGTCGGTTAGACCTTCGAACAGGCTGAAGCCATTGGGCAGTGGACCATCGCCCTGGTTAAACGTCGCGTAGTAGGCGGCCAGCAAGGCCGGGAGATCTTCGCCGCAGCCCAGTCTGGAGCCCATGACGGGCGTGCGACAACTGCTGGTGAGTCCCCACATTTTTCCCGCCAGCAGGTCGGCGCGCAGCGAATTGAGTTGGGCAAGAGTGCGCACAATGTGGTCGGTCTCGGGGTCGTTGGTTTCGAGCGTCCATATTTCAAAAGGAAATACGCCAAAAAGGCACTCCTCGTGTGGGTGCTCGCGCTGGCGGGGGTGGTCAACTGTGCCGACGTGGCCCATCGACCAGAGGTCAGGCGCCACCACAGTGTGACTCTCTGGGTCGCTCCCCATAGGATAGGGAGCCAGAGAGTCGCGGAATTCAGCCCAAAGGGCGCGCAATTCGACGTCGACGTTTAGAATCTCGGCCGCCTGGATGGCCAGGGGGGCAGTAGCGCGAATCGCCGTCAAGTCGATGAGGCCGTCGTTGCTGCCCCAGCCCCCTTCAAACTGGTTGAGGCCGTAAAGGTGGTACAGGCCGTCAGGCCCTTTTTGAGCCAGGCCCCGGTAAAATTCCAGGGTCTCGCGTAGCAGGGGATAGGCGTGCGACTGCAACCATTGTGTGTCGCCGCTGTAGCGGTAGCGCCACCAGGCGTGTTTGGCGATTTTGCAGCCCGAAGAAGCGATGTGGCTTACCCACGAGAAGCGGCCCAGGGCCTGGCGAGGGAACTCCGGCCGGTCTTGAAAGCGGCGGGTGTCTAACGCTCTCAGGCCGCCGTCAAAGGTGCCGTACGAAGCGGCGCGGGGGGAAAGTTCGGTGCTCAGCTTCCTGCCCAGCCAAACGTCCTGGTATTCGGCCGCCACGTCGTCGGGCAAAACGAGAGGGCCGTCGAATTGCCCGCTTTCCAAGATGTAAGCGCCGCGGGCGCCGGTGCGCTGGTGCCCAGCCACAACGGCTGCGGGCAATTGGTTTACATACATATTAAAAAAGGGGTCGGCCAATTCCACCGCGTCGGCGGCGTGCAGTGGGTAGTAGGATATTTGTGTCGTCCACACCCAAAACTGCGAGCCCCAATACGTTGTGTCCCCTTCGGTGAGAAAGAGCGAGCCGTTCCACTTGGCCGGCAAAGGGCCCCGCGAACTACTGGCCATGTAGTAGAGTTGCAGGTATCGCACACACTGCATAAAATCGGCCACGCCGTCGTTGCTGGTGAGATGGAGAAATGTGCGCGACCAGAATTCGATCCACCAGCTCACGTGGTCGGCGCGCAGGTCGTCGTACGAACGGCGTGCAGCCCGGTTCAGCAGCGCGTGCGCGGCAGCTGGCAAATCTACATCGGCGTCCCAAGAGGCTGTGCTGGAAATGAGAATCAGGCGTTTTCCCGAAAGGGCCGGCACGTCGATGCGGTGGCATTTCTCAGAAGTGACGTGTACCTCACCAGCACTAACTACTTGTGCCGCCACTGCTGAGCCGCAGTAATATGTGCCCTCGGTGAACTGCTGTAAGATTACCACAGATCCAGATTCGTCGCGAAACGAAAAGCGCGCAGTGTGGTCTCCGTTAACAACTTCAGGTTCGCGCCACATTGCCATCTCCAAACGCAGGGTTTGTGGGGAGGGACGAAAGTCGTCGACTTCTAACACCAAGACATCGCTGTCGCTTGCCACAAAAGTGCGAATTTTAACTCCATCTCCCTCCAAGATATCTTCTGCATGAAAGAGTGATAAGCGTTGGGAGAAATGGATGTCGTTTAGAAAGACCTCGCCGCCCATATCAATGTTGATCTGGACACAGCCGCCCCAATAGTCCACAGGGCCAGCTTTTTCCCCCTTATGATCTTTGTTGACAGCAAAGACATCGCTGCGGTTAATTTGAAAGTGCAGGGTAGTGGGGGTTGTCCAGACCATCGTGCCCATGCGGCCGTTGCCAATGGGGTGGCCCTGGCGGCCGTGTGAAACGGGCTGGTGATATATCAGGTCCGCTCGCGATACCAGGGCGGCGTGATCGGTGTGGAAAATGGATTGTGGCATGGGGGATGCGAAGATTTTAAGACGATAAGAGCTGAGTCTAATCCTCAGAAAGAGAAAAAGTTAGATAGCTGTTGTGAGTTTGATAGTTGGATGTAAAAGATGGTCCAATAATGTCGCTTGATCAAGGGATTACTGGGACATTATTTTTGAGAAAAATCGGGAGAAATTATCGATATTATATGGTAAATAACAACGATAGTAGAATTTGATAGAGGAATGACTACCCCCTTACTCGACACTATGAAGCAGGAAATCCCCGAGGCGGAGCGCCGGCTGCGCTTTCGTCAGTCGCTGGGGTACCTGCGCAAAGTCGACCGCCGCAAATACGATTTTCGCCACAATCCCGACGAGCGACCCAACGCCGGCCTGCGCGAGGGCGATGTAGAGCACGCCGAAGTGAACCGGGTAATTCGCGAAGCCGAAAAGACCATCATTCTGGGAAGGCAGAATCGCCTGCACGCCGGCGTTGTAATGCACGACGACGAGAAACTGCCGCGCTTTCACGCCGGGCACGATCTGGTAAAGTACTTCTACCAGGCCCTCCGCCTCATCCCCGCTTATCTGATAGACGCCATATTTGAACGCGGCATCACTGTCACTATGGTGAAGGATTGCGATTTGTTAGTGTGGGAGGGGCCGCTTTGCCACCAGGCCTTCCACATTGGGCGCACGCGCAAGACTATTTATATACCCGAAGGGCTCATCATGAGCGCCTTTGAGCGCCAGTACAGCCCCTGGTCCCTGGCCGAAGTTTTGCTGCACGAGGCGTGGAAATTGCTCGACTACCACCTCATTTTGGAGTTGGTGCGGCATTTTCAAATCTGGATGCATGGCCACGGTTCAATACCCGGTTTTTTCTGGGTCAAAGAGAAGCTACTGGAGCTCAACAAACACCGCCGCATCCCGGATGAGTACGAACAAACCTTGCGCCATAGATTTCGCCAGGACTCCAAGCGCGGCCGCCGCCGCGAGAACAGGTGAGCGGGACCTAAGAATTGGCCCAGCTAGGGTGTGAGTATTTTGGTTTGTAT
>CAXGRO010000196.1:0-9466 GCA_964012055.1 uncultured bacterium | reverse complement strand
GCCCCTTTCCCCCGGCCCGGCCTCCACAAAGCCCCGCCGGCAAAATCCCCACCGCGCCTTGACGTAGTAGACTGGCGTAGGGGGCTGGCGTAGAAGGACTGAGTGGGACGTGGTAATATCAATTGTATTTTGACGCCGTAATTCTAGAGTAAACGCTCGCTAAGCGGATAGGGGGTAAATGCCCTCGGAGATGCCCTCGGAGCGACACAGGATGTGCCGCGAGAATGAGCGAGAGGTCCCCCCTATCCGCGTTACAGGCCAACGCCAGTTTTACATCGTTGCAAATTAAAGTTTGGCATGCGAACTGCGCCGCGACCGTCGCATCAGTAAGGAGGTCACTATGATCGAAATTTATGACTCTACATTGCGAGACGGGGCCCAGGCCGAGGGCATCACCTATTCGCTGGAAGATAAATTGCTCATAGCGCGGCGTCTGGACGAACTGGGGGTGCACTACATTGAAGGAGGGTGGCCCAACCCGACCAACCCCAAAGACCTGGCGTTCTTCAAAGAAATTGCCAAGATCGATCTCAAGGCCAAGGTGACGGCGTTTGGCAGCACCCGGCGGGCGGGGAATTTGCCGGAAGAAGACGAGACCCTGGCCACCTTGCTGGAGGCGGAAACGGAGAGCGTGACCCTCTTTGGCAAGAGCTGGACATTGCACGTGGAAGAAGTGCTGCGCACGACGTTGGAGGAGAACGTAAAGCTCATTGAGGATTCGGTGGGGTATCTGGTGCAGAACGGGCGCGAAGTGGTGTACGATGCGGAGCACTTCTTTGACGGGTATAAGGCGGACGCGGATTATGCCGTCGAGACCTTGCTGGCGGCGCAGCGGGGGGACGCGCGCATTCTGGTATTGTGCGACACCAACGGCGGCACCTTGCCCAGTGAATTGGGGGCGATTATTGAAGACGTGAAGCGGCGTACGGAGATTCCCTTTGGCATTCACACCCACAACGACGCCGGGTGCGGGGTGGCCAATAGTTTGATCGGCGTGGAGTTGGGGGCGGTGCAGGTGCAGGGGGTGTTTAACGGGTATGGGGAGCGCTGCGGCAACGCCAATCTGTGTTCGATATTGCCGACGCTGGAATTGAAGATGGGAGTGCAGACCATCGGGCGCGAGCGTTTGGGTGAGTTGATGGAATTTTCGCGTTTTCTCAGCGAAATTGCCAACGTGCACCACGACCACCGGCAGCCCTATGTGGGAGAGAGCGCTTTTGCGCACAAGGGGGGGGCGCACGTGGACGGGGTGATGAAGGTGGCGCATTCCTTTGAGCACGTCGACCCAGAATGGGTGGGCAACGAGCGGCGGTTTTTGGTGTCGGACCAGTCGGGCGGCGGCACCATCGTCAGCAAATTGAGCCGCTTTTGCCCGGGCATCGACAAGAAGGACCCGATGGTGGGCCAGGTGCTGGCCGTGGTCAAAGAGCGCGAAAATCAGGGCTACCAGTACGAGGCGGCTGAGGGGTCTTTTGAGCTGATGGCGCGGCGCGTCATGGGCACCTACGAAGATTTGTTTAAATTGGTGAGCTTTCGCACCATCAACCGCAAGTCGGGCGAAGACCAGATGGAAATGGCCGAGGCCATCGTCAAAGTAGAGGTCGACGGCCAGGTGTACCACACGGTGGGCGAGGGCGACGGACCGGTCAACGCCATGGACCAGGCGGCGCGCAAGGCGCTGGAGGGCGTTTTCCCCAGCTTGAGCCAGGTGCACCTGGAGGATTACAAAGTGCGGGTGTTGTCGAGCGGCGACGGCACGGCGGCCAAGGTGCGGGTGCTGATCGAATCTTCGGATGGCAAGGACGCGTGGGGCACGGTGGGAGTGTCGGAAAATATCATTGAAGCCAGCTGGATTGCGCTGGCCGACAGTTTGCATTTTAAATTGATGAAAGACGCGCAGCAGGCGGAGAAGCAGGGCAAAGCGGCAACGGGATAAGGAGAGCGATGAAAGTAATTGAAGACGGACACGTGGCGTCGGCGCAGAGGTTTGAGGCGGGCGGTATTCACGCCGGCGTCAAAGAGGAAGCCAAAGACATGGCGCTGGTGTATTCGCAACAGGCGGCCAGTGCGGCGGCGGTGTACACCACCAATAAAGTGCAGGCGGCGCCCATCCACGTCGATCGCCAACACCTGGGCGACGGGGCGGCGCGGGCGGTGATACTCAACAGCGGCAACGCCAACGCCTGCACCGGGCAGCGGGGGTTGGACGACGCCCAGCGCATGTGCGAGCTCAGCGCTGCGGCTTTAGGCTTGGCGACGGAGGACGTGCTGGTGTGTTCCACCGGAGTGATTGGGGTGACGCTGCCGATGGCGGCTATTGAGGCGGGCATTCCCAAAGTGGCCCAGGCGCGGGCGGCGGACGGAGGGCAGGCGGCGGCCGAGGCGATTATGACTACGGATACGGTGCCCAAAAGTTATGCGGTAGAGGTGGAAGTGGGTGGCAAGGCAATTCGAGTCGGCGGCATGGCCAAGGGGGCCGGCATGATTGCGCCCAATATGGCCACCATGTTGTCGGTGGTGACGACGGATGCGGCGGTGGAAGCGGGCCTTTTACAGCAATTGTTGCTGCGGGCGGTGCGGCGCTCGTTTAATTGCATTACGGTGGACGGCGACATGAGCACCAACGACACGGTGATCGTCTTGGCCAACGGCGCGGCAGGGGCGCCGCTGCTCGAAGAGGGCAGCGGCGATGTCGAAGTGTTTTATGCGGCGTTGGAGGAAGTGTGCCGACAGCTGGCCCGCAAGATCGCCCGCGACGGCGAGGGGGCGACCAAACTCATCGAAATAAGTGTGCGCAACGGCCGCAGCGAAGCGGAGGCGCGCCAAGTGGGTTTGTCGGTGGCCAATTCGAGTCTGGTTAAGACGGCGGTGTTTGGCTGCGACCCCAATTGGGGGCGCATTCTGTGCGCCAGCGGCTACGCCGGGGTGGACATCAATCCGGAAAAATTGGAAGTCAAATTGTGCGGCATATCTATTTACAAAGACGGGGCGGGGCAGGATTTTAATGAGGAGGTGCTGATTGAAGCCATGCGCAGCGCTGACATTCCCATTGAGATCGATCTGGCCCAGGGCAATGCCCGGGCCGAGATTTACACCTGTGATTTCAGTTACGACTACGTGCGCATCAACGCAGAATACACCACTTAGAGACGAGGTAGGAAATGGCCCTTTCGGATAATGTACAGCGCGTGCAACCTTCGGTGACTATGGCGATTTCGGCCAAGGCCGGCGCCATGCGGCGCGAGGGGATCGACGTCATCCCCCTGTCGGCCGGCGAACCCGATTTTGACACGCCGCAGAACATCAAGGACGCGGGCATCCGCGCCATCGAAGAAGGTTTTACCAAATACACGGTGCCGGGCTCGGGCATTATAGAGCTCAAGGAGGCGATTTGCCAGAAGTTTAAAAACGACAACGGCCTCGACTACACCCTGGACCAAGTGATCGTCAACAACGGCGCCAAGCACTCGCTCTTTTTGGCGGTGGCGGCGCTGATGAACCCGGGCGACGAAGCCATCATTCCCACGCCCTATTGGGTGACCTACAGCGAGCAGCCGCGGCTGGTGGGCGCCAAGCCGGTAATCGTTGAGACTCGCGCCGAGAACGGGCTCAAGCTCACTGCTGACGAGTTTCGCCAGGCCATTACGCCGCGCTCCAAAATGCTTTTTCTCAACAGCCCGTCCAACCCCAGCGGCGCCATGTACAGCAAGGATGAATTGCAGGCGCTGGCCGATGTGGCGGTGGAGCACGGGGTGTACGTGCTGAGCGACGAGATTTACGAAAAGCTGGTCTACGGCGATATAGAGCATCATTCCATTGCCGCATTGGGCGACGAGATCAAGGAATTGTCGATTGTAGTCAACGGCGTGTCCAAGGCCTATTCGATGACGGGCTGGCGCATTGGTTACACTGGCGGTTCTGACGAAGTGATCAACGGCATGTACAAGGTGCAGGGCCAGGAGGTGTCGCACCCCTCGTCGATGTCGCAAAAGGCGGCGGTGGAGGCGCTCAACGGGCCGCAGGAAACTGTGGAGACGATGCGCCAGGCCTTTGACGAACGGCGGCGCTATATGGTAGAGCGGCTCAATGCTATCGACGGCATCGATTGTTCTTTGCCCGAGGGCGCATTCTACGCCTATCCCGACGTTTCGGCGTTTTACGGGCGCAAATTTGGCGAGCGGCAGGTTTCGGATTCGGTGAGTTTGTGTGAATATTTGCTCGAAGAGGGGCTGGTGGCTTGCGTGCCGGGTGCCGGTTTTGGCACATTTGAACACATGCGCTTGTCCTACGCCACTTCGATGGAAAAAATAGAAGAAGCCATGAACCGGGTGGAGGCCAGCCTGGCGAAGTTGAAGTAAATAATGAAGAAAAGGGTACGGAGTAGTGTCTATTTAAGTATCTACGGGAGAAATATCTAGACGGAAACCGGACATGACGGAAGAAACCCACTATTTAGATTTTGAACGCCCCATCGTCGATCTGGAGAAAAAGATCGACGAGATGCAACAGCAGGCCGAAATCGGCGGGCTCGATTTGGGCAAGGAGTTGCAGAGTTTAGAGGAGAAGGTGGCGCAACTGCGCCAGGAGACCTACAGCAACCTCTCCGCCTGGGATAAAGTGCAAATCTCGCGCCACCCGCAGCGCCCCTGCGCCCTCGACTACATTGAGCGCTGCCTGACCGATTTTGTCGAATTGCACGGCGACCGCGCCTTTGGCGACGACAGAGCTGTCGTCGGCGGCCCGGCGCGTTTGGACGGCGAGCCGGTGGTGGTGGTAGGCATTCAAAACGGCCGCGACCTCGAAGAGCGGCAGCGACGCAATTTTGGCATGCCGCACCCCGAGGGCTACCGCAAGGCGCTGCGCTTGATGCAATTGGCGGCCAAATTTAAACGCCCTCTCCTGACCCTGGTAGACACCTCTGGCGCCTACCCCGGCGTCGAGGCCGAAGAGCGTGGCCAGGCCGAGTCCATCGCCCGCAATCTCTTTGAGATGTCGCACCTGCCCATACCCATTGTGGTGGCCATCATCGGCCAGGCGTTTAGCGGCGGCGCTATTGGCATTGCGGTGGGGGACCGCATTCTCATGTTGGAACACGCCTGCTATTCGGTGATTGTGCCCGAGAGCTGTTCCACTATTTTGTTCCGGTCTAGGGATCGCAAGGAGGAGGCGGCCACGGCGATGAAGCTGACGGCAGCCGACCTCAAAGACCAGGGCACTATCGATCGCATTGTGGCCGAGCCCTTTGGCGGTGCTCACCGCAATATCGACGAGGCGGCGGCCAATCTCAAACGGCAGATTCAGGAGGCGCTGGCGGAAATTCGCTCCGTTTCTCCCGACGAATTGGTCAAACAGAGGGTAGACAAATTTTGTGGCATGGGCGTGTGGGAAGAGTGAAAATTGAGAATAGAAGAACGGCAAAGCCCCGGCTCGGTGACAAGCCGGGGCTTTTGTTTGTCTAACCGCGGCGGATGCGATCGAAGAGGCGTTCCAGGCGGTCGAAGGCGGTGCGAATCATGTCGTCGTCCCAATCGCCATCGATGTTGATGTTGACGACCTTTTGGACGGTGTCGAGGTAGGCTTTTTGTAGCTCGGTCAGGGGACGGTTGCTGGTTGCCGGGCGCTCGCGCTCGCTCTGGTTGGCCGCAGAACCAGATTGGTTGCCGTTGCGCGAAGAAGAACCGCGGTCGCCGCGGTCGCCGCGGTCGCCGCGGTCGCGGCCGGAGCGCCTGGAGGACTGGGGCCGCTCTTCGGGCTCGGGTTCGGCGACCGGTTCGGGTTCGGGCTCGGGCGGGGCGCTGAAGTCGGCGGATTCGGCCAGGTATTTAAAAAACATCTTCATTTTATTGGCCGAGTCCTTGCCCATGCCGGTGCGCTGGTGGAAAAAGTTGACGATGTCGCTGTCGCCCATGGCCCCCTCGTCTTGCTGCCACTGGTCGATGAGGTCGGGGTAGAGATCCTGCATGATCTCGGCCACCGTGTACTTGCGACTGTTCTGGTCTACCAATCGCTGTAGGCGATTGGTGGGCTGCTGGTCGCGGTCGATGAGGCCCATGGCTTCGATGCCGCGCAGAAAGCGGTGGATCATCGACGGCGTACGGATGATGGCGCGAATGTAATCGCGGTCAACTTGCTCGGGGATTTTGGTCTGCAGTCGGGCGAGGAATTTTTCGAACTGCGCCTTGGTGATATAGGGATACCAGTTCTTGCCCTGAGCGCCCTTCTGGCCCTCGTCCTGTGATTCGGTCTCTTCGCTCATGTTTTTTATTTCTCCGCTTTGGCGTACTCGACGCTCACGGCCGTGCCAATGCCGCCGCGCACGTTAAAATTGCCCACCACCTTCATCCGGCGGGGTTGGCAGGCGGCCACGAGATCGTCGGTTATTTTATTGGTGACTGCTTCGTAAAATATGCCCTCTTGGCGATAGGACCAGAGGTAGAGCTTGAGCGACTTGAGTTCGATGCACAATTGGTCGGGCGTGTAGGTGATGTGGATCGAGCCAAAATCGGGTTGGTCGGTACGCGGACAAACGGAGGTGAATTCGGGGCACTCCATTTCTATGGTGTAGTCCCGCTCCGGATTGGGGTTGGGAAAGGTTTCGAGCTCTGTGGTGGGGTGCGAGGGCATGTGGATTCTAAATTCCTAAGTTTTCAGATGGTTCTAAAAAGGTAGGGGTTTTTCTTGCGCTAGCAAGTCCAATCTCAGAAGGGGCTTAAAACGCCGCAAACTCAGCGGTCCAGTAGCGGTAAAGTTTATCGGCATAGCTCAACTCATTCTAAAACGAGTGGGCAGGTTGGCGATGATGTGCGGAGCCTAGACGTCGGCCAGGTTGGCGAGGTTAGAGTGCGGGGTCTGCAACGCCGGCTCGGGCAAAGGCCTGGCGGCGCAGCGCGCAACTGTGGCAGCGCCCACAGGCGCTGGTTTCGTTTTGGTAACACGATCAGGTCAAATGCAGCGGGGCGTGCAAGTGCAGGCCGCGGCGGACGATGGCCGTTTTGTCGAGGTCGATGAGCGGGGTGTGCAGGTGGATGTGGGTTTGCGGTTTGGTTCCGGCGTCTATGGTGCGCTGATAGGCGGCAAAGAATGGGGCGCCGCAGTCGGGATAGGGCGCGTCGGTCTGGTGGGCGCCAAATAAAGAGGGCGTCGGCGTCTATGGCCTCGGCCCAGGCGACGCCGACGCCCTCTTTATTGGCGTTGCGAAAGGGTACGTAGGTGGAGGGCACGTCGTCGCCGTGCTCTTGCGGGATGGGCAAGTGCGGGTCGGTCAAGCTGCTGCCGCCGATGTCGCGCATGTAGCCGGCGTCGACTACCAGGCGATGGTTGACGCGATAGTGGTCGGCGATAGCGTTAAAGGCTTGCAGTTCGCGTTCTTGGGTGCGCTGGCGGTAGTTGAGGTGGAGGAAACACAGATCGTGGTCGGCGGCGGCGATGGTGGCGGCCACGCAGCTGTCGAGGCCACCGCTGACCAGGACGACGGCGCGGGGCATGGGGGGGCCTCGGGCGGTGGTTTAGGAGTGAAAATGTGAGAGGATTCTATGTTAGCCGGGCAGCGGGTTGCTGTCAAGGGAGCGCGCTTGACAGTTGGGGGCTATATTATAGATTTCGATAGTCGGTGCACAGCCGTTTTTACTTGGGGACGGCGATGTCGAGCGCGCCCATATATTTTCGTTCCGCCCGGAGAATTAGATGGCAAAATCCAAGTTTGACCGCGTGCCCAATCACTACACCGGGCACGTCATCCAGACCATTAAGGACTTTCGGCAACAGCGGGGCAAGCGCGAGTTAAACCCCACGCGCTTGACGATTGGGGAGTTGGAAGTGTTGGTGCCGCGCTACTTTGGCTTTTGTTTTGGGGTGGAGCGGGCGATTCACATGGCCTTTTCGACGCGCGAGAAAAATCCGGATCGGCGCATTTATCTGACCAGCGAAATCATCCACAACCCGCTGGTCAACGCCGACCTGCAGGAGCGCGGCATCGAATTTCTCTACGACCAGAGCGGTGAACCGCAAATTCCCGAAGAGCGCATCGGCGGCGACGACATCGTGCTCATTCCGGCCTTTGGTACCACGCTCGAAGTGGAGGCCTCGCTGCAGGAGCGCGGCATCGACACCAACTCCGAGGATTTTCGCGAAAATTACGACACCACCTGTCCCTTTGTTTCCAAAGTGTGGGACCGCGGCGAACAATTGGCGCGCGAGGGCTACACTATTGTCATCCACGGCAAGTTTAAACACGAAGAAACCCAGGCGACGCATTCGCATACCAAACAATACGGCAAAACGCTGGTTGTGCTCAATTGCGACGAAGCACGCCGGGTGGGCGATTTTATCGTCGGCGAGATGAGCGCCGAGGATTTTGGCAGAGAATTCGCCGGCAAGTGGTCGGAGGGGTTTGACCCACAGCGGGATTTACAGCGACTGGCGGTGGTCAACCAGACCACCATGTTGGCCGAGGAGACCCAGGAGGTGGCGGCAATTTTGCGGCGCGCCATGCAGCGGCGCTATGGTGAAGACGCTCTCGGCTATCACTTTGCCGACACCAACGACACCCTGTGCTACGCCACCAACCAAAATCAAAATGCCACCCGGCAATTGCTCGAAGCCGAGGCCGATCTGGCGGTGATCGTAGGGGGATACAACAGTTCCAATACCTCACATCTGGTGGAGATTTGTTCTGAAGTGATGCCCAGTTATTTGGTCAAGAGCAGTGAAGAGTTGGTTTCTAAAGAGGAAATTTACCACTTCGATATCCACAAGAAAGAACGCGTTGCCAGTTGCGACTGGCTGCCGCCGTCTTTGCCGGTGCGCCTTGTCGTCACTTCGGGGGCGTCGTGTCCGGACGTGCTGATGAACCAGGTGATCGAGTGCATTGCCTCTTTTTATCAGTACGGGGCCGCGGACATTGAGCGCGGTTTGGCACAATTGAGTTTGTTCGACAGTGGAGCGGCCGTCTGAGGAGGGCGGCGGGTTATGTTGCTCAGCAAGGTCAAAGGAAATGTGGTTTCTACCGCCAAGGTGAATTCGCTGGGCGGTAAGAAGTTGATGCTGGTGGAAATTGTTACGGTGCGGGGGGATCATCTAGAAGGTACGGGGCGGCACATGGTGTGCATCGACGCGGTGGGGGCGGGCAAGGGTGAGCTGGTGCTGGTGGTGATGGGGAGTTCGGCGCGTATGGCGCCGCAGTTGGGGGAGACGCCCACCGACGCGGTGATTGTGGCCATTATCGACTCGCTGCAGGCGCTGGGCGAGGAATTGGCGCTGGCGGAGGACTAAGCCAATGCGGGTGTGCAGAGTTATTGGGCAGGTTGTGGCCACGGCCAAGCATCCGATTTTGGAAGGGCTGAAGATTATGGTGGTGCGGGGGATTGAGGGCAAGAGCGATCCGCAGGTGCCCATGCAGTTGGCGCTGGATGCGGTGGGGGCGGGGGTGGGCAGTGAGGTGTTGGGGACGGGGTCGGGGGGCGGGGGG
>CAXGRO010000195.1:0-9485 GCA_964012055.1 uncultured bacterium | reverse complement strand
ACCATCCCCCACCCCATCCAGCGCCTGGTGCGGGCGTCGCACGAAATTGGCCGCGGCAATCTAGCCCAGGTGGTCGACACGGAGGTGGACGACGAATTGGGTTATCTGGGCGAGACCATGGAGGAGATGCGCAAGCGCCTGCTGGCCCGCGACGCTCAATTGCGCCAGATGCTGGGCGGCGTGGCGCACGAAATCCGCAACCCGTTGGGCGGCATTGAAATTTACGCCGGCCTCATCGCCGACGATTTGCCCGACGACGACAGCCGCAAGCAGCACATTCAAAAAGTTATTGGCGAAGTGCGCCAGCTCAATTTGGTGATTTCCGAATTCCTCGACTTTGCGCGCCCGGCCCCGGTCTCTCCCGAACCCACGCCGGTGCTGCGCCTTACCGAAGATGCGGCCTTTTTGTTGGCGCCGGAAATGGAAAAAGCCGGGGTGGCCTACCACCAGGAGGTAGAGGAGGAACTGGAGGTCGACGTAGACCCCGAACAGGTCAAACGCGCTTTATTTAATTTGATGAAGAACGCGGTACAGGCCATGCGCCAGGGGGGCGATTTGTGGGTGCGCGCCGAGCGCGAAAACGGCCAGGTGATCATCGAAGTGGAGGACAACGGCCCGGGCATAGCGCGCCCGGAGCAGGAGCGCCTCTTTGAGCCATTTTACACCACCAAAGAGAAAGGGTCTGGACTGGGGCTGGCCATTGTGCATCAGGCGGCAGAAAAGAATAAAGGCTGGGTGCGGGTGCGCAGCCAGGAAGGTGAGGGGACCCGTTTTAGTCTGGTGCTGCCCGCCGCACAGGCTCAATACGCGGAGCAGATGAATTAGATGAGCCGAATTCTGGTGGTAGACGACAACGAGACCATGCGCAGCGGCATTGCCCTGGTGGTGCAGCGCATGGGGCACGAAGAATTTGCCGTCGGCAGCGGACTCGAAGCACTGGAGTTGTTGCAAGAGCAAAGCGTAGACCTGGTGGTCACCGACTACCGCATGGACGATATGGATGGCATGCAGGTTTTAGAGGCCGTCAAGGAGAAGTATGCGGATACGGATGTAATGCTCATAACGGCATACGGCACCATTGAGATCGCCGTCGAAGCGATGAAACAAGGGGCGGTGGATTTTATCACCAAACCTTTTCCGCCCGAGGCGCTGCGGCTAAAAATAGAGAAAGTGCTCGACTATCGGTCGACACGGCAAGAGCGCGAGCGCTTGGACGAGGAAAACCGCTACTTGCGGGAAGAGATTGGCGGGCGCTATAATTTTGGCGAAATCGTCGGCGAGTCAATGCGAATTAAAGAAATACTGTCTGCAGTGGAAAAAGTGGCGCCGACCGATTCTTCGGTGCTGGTTTACGGCGAGAGCGGTACAGGCAAAGAGCTGGTGGCGCGGGCAGTGCACTACCAGAGCAACCGCCAGACCGCCTCGTTCGTCAAAGTAAATTGCGGCGCCTTGCCGCGCGATTTGGTCGAGAGCGAACTCTTTGGCCACGAGAAAGGATCTTTTACCGGGGCCGTGCGCCAGAAAAAGGGAAAGTTTGAACTGGCTCAGGGGGGCACCATTTTCCTCGACGAGATTGGCGACATCCCGCTGGACATCCAGATCAAGCTTTTGCGGGTGTTGCAGGAGAAACAGTTCGACCGGGTGGGCGGCGAGCGCACCATAGAGGCCGATGTGCGGGTGGTGGCGGCGACCAATCGGCCGCTCAAAGAGATGGTGGCACAGGGCACTTTTCGCGAAGATTTGTACTACCGGCTGGAGGTCATTCCGCTGCGCTTGCCGGCGTTGCGCGAGCGCAAAGATGACATTCCCGTATTGGTGCAACACTTCTTTGAAAAAAAATGTGGGGAAATGAATCTACCCCTCAGGCGTCTTACCGACGAGGCCTTGCAAACGCTGGTCGATTACCGCTGGCCGGGCAATGTGCGCGAGCTGGAAAATGTTATCGAGCGCACCATCGTTTTGGCGGACGGCGAGGAAATAGGCAGCCACGATTTGCCGCTGACTTTTGAGGAGGGCGGCGAGCGGCGCGAAGAGGCGCTGGGAGACGAAGTCGACGGCATGTTGTTAAATCAGCGTTTAGACGCGTTGGAGCACGATTTAATTAGCCGGGCCATGAGCGAGGCCAACCAGGTGAAGACGCGGGCGGCGGAGTTGTTGGGCATCAAGACCAGCGCCCTCTATTACAAACTGGAGAAATACGGCATCGAATGAGTGCAAAAGTACCATTTATTATCACTTTAATGATTCTGGGTACAATGCCCGGTTTCCCGGCGGGCGCCGACGAAAACGATATTGCCGCATTGGAAGCGGCCCAGGGGGCGTTTGCCCTGTCCCACGATTTGCTCACCGTCGAGCGCCAGCATTTGGTGCGGCGCGCCGACAGTCTTTCCGTAGTTATAGACAGTCTCAAGCAAAGCGACAGTAGTTCCGGCGACTTGCAAGAAGCGTTGCTCACCTCGCTGGTGCTGGTGCAACGGCTGGTACAGATCGATAAACGCATGGATTCGCTAGCAGTGCGGTGGGAAATTCAGCGTGAAGATTTGCGCAAAGCGTACGATTTTGACATCGGCCGGATCATCCACGAGTTGTCGCAATCGCAGCGGCCGGACAGGGGGAAATTGCGTCGCTTGCGGGTTTACCAGCGGGCGCGCGAGGGGTTGGGAACGCGCATTGTGCCGTCGCGCATGCAATACGCCGGCCAAATGGACATAGGCCCCGACGACGGCCCCGACGAAATTCGCCAGAAATTGGAGCTGATGGTAGATATTGCCGCCCGCCTAAAATCCGAGAGCTCGGACGCGGAGGCCTGCATCAAACAATTGGAAGTGGAACAGCGGCTGCGCCAAGAGATGGCATTTTTTACTCAGGAGATTAGCCTCTTTGACGAGCATCTGCTCGAGGGGCGCATTTTAGGGCACGGTCGCGCTGTCGAGGCCACTTTGCCGCAGGAGGCCGAGCGGGGTACTGGGGGGTTGGCACAGGTGGGGTTTGCGGACGCGGCAGAGGCGCCGCAGGAATCGGGCATGGTGCAGGCAGATTTTGCCGACGCCGCAGAAATGCCGCAGGTGGAGTTTGTCAAAGCGACAGAGGTTGCGCAAGAGGACGTTCTGCTAAACCGGGGCGAAGTGCGCGGCGAGCATCTGATCCCGGAAAATATAGACGATAAAGGCATCGTTCTAGAAATTCACAAGTTGAAGACACGTTGCCGCGAGTTGCGCGAGTTGGAAATGGTGATCCAGGAGCGCATAAAAGTTTTTAACGCCCACTTGCAGCACATTGAGGAGGGGTGGGAATGAAGTGGCTGTGGCGAGGGGCGCTGTTGCTGTTGCTGGCTGTTCAGGGGTCGGTAGACGCTCTAGCATCTGCGGGCGGTAGTGGGGGTGGAATACGACGACAATCCCTTTGAAGTGACGGGAGAGCGGCGGCAGAGTTGGGGCAATCGTCTCTATTTACACGCCTCCGAAACCTTTTAAGCCCCACCTGGGGGGCAGTGCAATTGCGCCACCAGGTGGGGCTTAAAAGGTTTTGGAAAGGCGAAGAGGAGGCGGGCCAGTACGGCGACGTGCTGGCCAATCAGCTAGAATTGGCCGGCCTGGTAAAACTGCATCGACGCCTCCGCCTCAACTGGAGCGGCGCGTTCAAAGTCAAGGATGTGCAGCAGCTCACCAGCGAAGACAGCTATTTGCGCGGGGCGCTGCACCTGGGGGTGACGGGGCACCTGGGCAAGGAGTGGGCGGGACTGGTGCAGTACAGCCGCAGCAGCGACGACGGGCGGCAGCGGCAGACGGCCGATATATCCTTCCACCGCATAGGGCTTGAAATGATCTACCAGCCCAGCCGCCAACTGCGCGGCAATTTGGGCCTGCACTGGCGTTTTCTCGACTACGGCCGCCCGGCCCTGGCCCCGGCGCTGCACGGTTTGCTCCTACCCGTCGACAAAGAACAAGCCGACCGCCTGCGCGAGTTGAGCGCCGGCGCACAGTTTTTTCGCGGCGCCTTGGTGCGCCTCAACTACGCATTCTTGGACAATCATTCCAACAGTACGGGCTATAGTTTTATGGCCCACCGCGTCTAAATTTTGCTGAGTCGTCCCCTTGTTGCCGATGTCGACGGTCAGCTCTTCCTCACCGCCCAATTGCGCCGCTACAACCAGGAAAAGTTAGAAGCCAGGTCGCTATTTAGTAGTGAAGAGGACGAGTACGAGCAGCAGATGCTCTCGCTCAAGCTGTCGCGCCAACTGGATGAGCATTATGGCGTTTCTTGGCAATATCGCCACTCGGGCAACGACAGCCGCCAGGGCGGTGACGCCTTCCGCAAAAACGTCTATTCCCTCGCGTTGGAAATCGCCCTATAAGATAGCCTCTATTTATTTTGCGATAAAATTCTGGGCTGGCCGCGGTGTATCTCCGATGTCGTACTATGGGTTGCCTGGAGGGCTTCCTTGAGGACGGCGTAGGCTTTCCAGGGGTTAATGCCCTGGCCGCAGGTGAACAAATCGACGGCGGCAAAGCCATACTCCGGCCAGGTGTGAATGGCCAGGTGACTTTCTTTGATGGCCAAAACCCCGGTGACGCCGTGGGGTGAAAAGTGGTGGAAGGTTGAATCGACGATGGTAGCACCGGCGGCTTGTGCCGCCTTTTTCATGCTCGCTTCAATATACGTTGCGTCGTTGAGCAGCGGCGTCGAACAGGCGTATAAGTCGACGAGGATGTGGCGGCCCAGTGCGTCCATGTTTCAGGCGTTTTTCAGGGTGAGCAGAGTGATTTCTGCCGGCGCGCCGACGCGCACGGGCGGCCCCCAATAGCCGCTGCCGCGGTTGACGTAGATCCAGGTGTTTTCGTGCCGGTGCAAGCCGGCGACATAGGGTTGCTGCAGGGGGATAAAGTACTTCCAGGGAATGAACTGGCCGCCGTGGGTGTGACCGGACATTTGCAGATCGAAACCGGCCTGGGCGGCGGCAAAAATGCTCAGCGGCTGGTGGGCCAGAAGAATGCGCACGTCGGCCGGCGGGGCGTCGCGCAAGGCAGTCTGCGGGTCTGACGGGCCGTGGCGCACCGCGGCGTCGCTGGCGTGGTTCAGGGCGCCGGCGGTGACGTCGGTGACGCCGGCCAGCAGCAGGCGTCCTCGGCCGCGCTCTATGAGGCGGTGCTCGTTGAGTAAAACGTCAAAGCCCAGGCGCCGCGCTTCGGGAATCCAGGCGGTAGCATCGGAGTAATACTCGTGGTTGCCGGTGACAAAAAAAACGCCATGGGGGGCGCGCAACTGGCTCATGGGCTCGACGTGGGGTCGCATGTCGGCCACCGAGCCGTCGACGAGGTCGCCAGTAAAGGCGATGAGGTCTGGGGCCAGGTCGGCCACCCGGTCGGCAATGGCCTGGACGTAGGGGCGTTTGATGGTGGGACCGGCGTGGATGTCGCTGATTTGTACGATGCGGAAGCCGTCAAGATCGGCGGGCAGGTCGGCGATGGGCACGGCCACTTCTACAACGCGGGCGCGGCGGCGCGCCTCGTATAGGCCGTGCGCCACGGCCGCGGTAGTTAGGCCCAGCGCGCCTAGGTTGGTGGCGTTGAGCAAGAATTGCCGCCGCGCCGGGTCGTTGCTGATCAAGGTGTGCGACTCGGCCGCGGGGCGCCAGTCGGCGGCGCCGATGAGCCAATCTAGTGCCTGGATGCCCCACCAAAACACGTCGCGGACGATCACAACGGTAAAGGCAATAACAAAAAATCCCAGGCTGATGTAGGCCACCCAGGCGAATTGGTCGTACCAGGTCTGGCGCCCTATTTGGGAGCGCAGGAAAATGGTCAAAGGGGGCGTAGCGGCCAGACAGCATAACGCCGTCCAGGCGGCTATACTCCAGGGCCAGGAAAGAGTGGCGGGGACGATGAGGCGGAAGCCGGTGTAGCCGTATATCAGGCCCAGCAGGGCGAAGACGATGAGGTAGAAGGACATGGGCGTTTATAAAGCAATGTGGATCATAATGAAGTTTATGGAAGAGCCAATCTGGAAGCAAGACCCTGTGAAAATGTGTCGACTTGCCTGCCGAGCCGTTTTTTCGTTTTCTTGTGGCCTAAGGCCATTTTCCTGGAGAAGAAAATGAGTGAGATTGAGGTGGATTTTCGGCCCGTCATGCCGGAAAAGGAAGATTATGCCATAGCCCTGTGCGGGGCGGGCGGCATTGTCAACGACGCACACCTGCCGGCGTACCGCAAGGCCGGGTTTAAGGTCGCCGGGATTTTCGATCGAGACGCGGATAAGGCGGCGCAGACGGCGGCCCGTTTTGAAATCGATACGGTCTACGAAAGTCTGGAGCAGCTGGCGGAAGACCGGGCGGTGGACATCGTCGACATCGCCGTGCCGGCGACAGAAAATTTGCGCGTGATAGAAACGGTGGCGGCGGCCGGCAAGAGCATGTTGATTCAAAAACCTCTGGCCGAAGACATGGGCACGGCCGAGGATGCGGTGATGACCATAGACGGTTACGAAGTGGTGGCCGCCGTAAACCAGCAGATGCGTTGGGAGCCGGGGGTGCGGGCGTGCCGCGATTTATTAGAACGCGATCTTCTGGGCGAGTTGTACAATATCGCCTTCTTGGTTTTTGTCGACACGCCCTGGCATCTGTGGGGGTGGTTAAAAGAAAAGCCCACTATCGACGTGCTCTACCACTCCATTCACTATCTGGACGCCATCCGCTCTTTGGCCGGCAGCGAGCCGGAGGCGCTGTTTTGCGACGGTAGCACCTTGCCCGGCTACGATGCCAAAGGGGAGACGCGCCTTAGCCTACATCTGCGCTTTGCCGACGAGTTGCGCGCCACGGTGCTGACCAATCACCACGCGGCCCATGGCCTGAAGGGGCAACAGAGCGAATTTCGCGTCGAGGGGGTCGATGGCATGGCCTTGCGCAAGATGGGTTTGCTGATGGATTATCCCACCGGCGTGCCCGATGCCTTTAGCTTTAGCTGCAAAGCACTGCAAGGGGCGTGGCAAGAGTGCGACTTTCCAGCCACCTGGTTTCCCGATGCCTTCATCGGCCCCATGGCTTCTTTGATGCGTTGCCTAAATGGTGAGATTGAGACACCCGAAACGGATGTACACGACAATTTAAAAACGCTGCGCCTGGTTTTTGCGGCCTACGAGTCGATGCAAAAACAGGCCGTAGTGCAACTGGGGTAAGCAACCGGTTGGGGCGTTGCGCATACCACATTTGAGGGATGGCCATGAGAGTTATTATAGAGACCGATTTAGAAGGCATCAGCGGGGTAGTGGTGTGGGACCAGACGCGCGACCTGAACAGCCACCACTATCAGGAGGCTCGGCGTTTGCTCATGGAGGATATAGGCGCGGCCGTGGAGGGGTGTTTGGCGGGCGGGGCGGACGACATTGTGGTGACCGACGGGCACGGCGGTGGCTACAATTTTGTGCCCGAAATGATGCATTCCAACGCCCGCTATTTAACTGGCAAGGTGCGGCCGCCGATGAGCCAGCGCGGGCATATCTACGAGGGTTTTGACGCCGCCATTTTGCTGGGCTATCACGCCATGCAGGGCACGGCAGACGGCATTTTGCAGCACACTCAGAGTTCGCTGGGGGGCAACCGCTATTGGTACAACGATGTCGAGTGCGGGGAGATTGTGCAGAGTGCTTTGCTGATGGGATATTTTGGTACGCCGGTGGTGATGGTGAGCGGGGACGAGGCGGCGTGCAGGGAGACGGAGGAGTTTTTGGGGGAGGATGTGGTTTTGGTGGCGGTTAAAGAGGGGTATGCGGAGCAGTTTGGCATGTTGTTGGCGCCGGGGGCGGCGCGGGAGTTGATACGCGAAGGGGCGCAGGAGGCGATGGGGCGGGGGGGGGGGTGTGAGCCGTTTGTAATGGAATTGCCGATTGAAGGGCGGTTGCGGTTTCCGGATAAGAGTACGGCGGATGGGTTTAGGGTGCGGCGGGGGAGGAGGGTGGATGAGCATACGTTTGAGGCGACGTTTGAGCGGGCGTTGGATATTTATGAGTTTTAGTTGGTTCTGAAAGGGACGGTCGGTAAGGGAGGAGTCCCGACGCTCATTCTCGCCCGGCTCCTGCTGGGCTCCGAGGCCAAAGTCCCTGTCCGCTGTCCTGCGGACAGGGACTTTGGAATCCGCTCTGGGACTCCTCCCTTACCGACCTCCGTTAGAGGTAAATATTAAACGTGGGAGGTGATGAGATCACTGGTCTAGAGAAGATAAGAGAGAGGATAAAGGCGCCTTGTGGGGTGTTAGATGTGCATGTACATCCGTTAGATTGTTTTGGGCCGTATAGGGTTGCCAGTGTGAGGGAGGATGTGGAGTTGTTGCGGGAGGCGGGGGAGCGGGCGGGGGTTAATAAGATGTGTGTGTTTTCGTTGCATTATAGTTGTCCGCGGGAGCCGAGTGTGAGGGAGTGCCGGGAGGCGAATGATTATGTGTTGAGGATGCGGGAGGCGGGGGGGGATTATTTTTTGCCGTTTTGTTATGTCAATCCGATGTATCCGGAAGAGGGGGTGCGGGAGATTGAGCGGTGTATGGGGGGGGAGGGGATGGTGGGGGTGAAGTTGTGGGTGGCGCGGCGGGGGACGGATGTGGGGTTGGATCCGATAATGAATAAGGCGGTGGAGTTGGGGGTGCCGGTATTGCAGCACGCGTGGCGCAAGACGACGGGGAATTTGGTGGGGGAGTCGTTTCCGGCCGATGTAGCGGATTTGGCGCGGCGCCATCCGCAAGCGCAGATTATCATGGCGCATTTGAACGGGTGCAATCCGCGGGGGTTGGAGGCGGTGGTGGATTGTCCCAATGTGGTGGTGGATATATCGGGGGGGGACCCGGAGAGCGGCATGGTGGATCTGGCGGTGGAGCGACTGGGGGCGAAAAGGGTGATTTATGGGTCGGATGCGCCCATTCGACACTTTGGCATCACCCTGGCCAAAGTGCTGGGGGCGCAATTGTCGGGGCAGCAAAGACGCGATATTCTGTGGAATAACGCAGCGCGTTTGCTGCCGCCGTGGGCGGGGGTAGAGCCGATATAGCGCGCTGTGCGGTTGCTTTGCGGCCGGCCCCAGCTAGATCAGGATTTTTGCGTCTGCAGCCGTCGGACGCGGGCCGGGGTGGAATCCTGGGCGATTTCGGCGGAGAGGATTTGCTGGCTGCGGTCTTCTATGGGCAGCATTACTTTGGCGCCGCCGCGGCGGTGCGATTCGCGCAGGGCCACGGCAATTTCTAAGGCGGTGCGGCCGTCTTCACCCGAACATTTGGGGGCGCCGCCGTTTTCGATGACGTCGACGATGTCGTTGAGGATGGTGATGCCGGTGCCCGGCATGCGCGCCGGCAGGGCGACGGGGTAGTGGACCGGCTGGCCGGAGCCGCGGTGGCCGTTTTCCTGTACTTTCAGCAGATCTACAAAGGGTCCGCCTTCGTTGTAGCGGAAGGCGCCTTTTTCGCCGATCACTTCTACGGTCCAGTTGACGGCGGCGCCGCAGGCCATGC
>CAXGRO010000194.1:0-9510 GCA_964012055.1 uncultured bacterium | reverse complement strand
GCCGGGGATAGAACGCCTCACGGCCTACCGCCTCCAACAGCTCGGCATTAGCCCGCCTATTTACCGACACCGCCAAGCGCGAATAGCCATTCTGCCCGGCCGTCGCACAAATGCGCTGCGCCAGCCGCTTTTGATAAATCAGAACGCCGCGCACAAATTTGCAATCGAGCAATTTAAACGTAAGCGGCAGCGCTACTTTATAGGGTAGATTGGCGACCACTTTGTCAAAGGTGGGAAATTCCACTTCCAGGGCGTCGCCCCAGATAATTTCCAAATTGTCGTATTCTGCCTGCAATTCGCCGAGCCGTTTTTCAAACTGCCGATCCGCCTCCACCGCCACCACTCGCCCGGCCCGCTGCAAGAGCAACTCCGTGAGGTTGCCGATCCCCGCTCCAATTTCCAACACCACGTCAGTCCTGCTGACATGGGCATAGGCCACCTCGCGCTCCAATACACCTCCATCGACGAGGAAATTCTGCCCAAATTCCTTTTTAGGACGAATATTAAACCTGTCGAGAACCTGCCGCATCTACTTTTTCAGTCCGTCCGCCCGACCGGAAACGTATCATAGCTAATCACTATCTCCACATCCTTGACCGTTATACTGCCCCCCATGCGCGGCGGCCGTTCTTTCAAACAAATCTCCAGCACATTGCGGCCCTTTTGCGGCCGCACTTCCTGGAGGTCAAATTCCAGCCATTGCCCTGTGTACGGATCCATCGACCTCAAATAGGTACGCTTGCACACTTCCCTCGACAGCGATTCGCCGTTGAGCAGAATTTCGAGCCGATCTGCCCCCACCAAATTTACGATCCCCAGACGCAAACACACGTTGCGCACCCGTGGATTCTGCGTGTCGTCGGCGGTGGCAAAGGGAATCTCGTAGCGCTTTTGCGGGTCGGGCCTGTTGATTTCCAGCGGCAAATGGGCCGGGTAATCGTGCTCGTTGTCGTTATCCTTCCGCCAGCGCAAGAAGTAGTGTTTGTCTTTCTCGCGCACCAGTTCGGCGTCGCCCAGTTCGGTAAGCGCGCTGCGCTCGGCGTCGCCCAGCGGCCAGCTCATGAACCAGGTGTAGAGCCCGTCCACGCCGCGTTCCCAGGCGTTGGCTGCCGCCGCCCGCATCATCTGCGGCGTGGAGTGCGGCCGGGCAAAGTGCGGCTCCGCCTGTTCGCGGTAATAAGGTTGCAACATGCTGTACACCGAAATATCCTTGGCGTGCGCCGCCTCTATTATCCAGTCGATGGGCATGTCGGCGTCGAGAATAAAACAGGAATAGAGCATGGGCACAACATAGTCCACCAGCCCCTCCTCCAACCAGACGTCGACCTCGAGGCCGGCCTTGCGGTTCATCTCCAGCGTTGGATAGACGCGCGCCCCCACCACGCCCGGCTCGCCCGGCCGCTGGCGCACCGCCGCCGTCGCCCGGCGCACAAAGTCGGTCAGCACCGGCGCATATTCCTCCACGTCCTCTTCGCGCAAGTAAAACCCGCTGCCACCCGGCGCCGCGGCAAAGTCGTACTCCACCCCCTCCACAGGATAGCGCGTCGCCAACTCCTCCACTATGGCAAACTGGTAGTCGCGCGCCTCTTCGTGGGCGTAACCGCGCCCCCCCTTGCCGACTTCGTAGTCCCCTTCAAAACCGTCAAAACCGCCCATGCGCAAACTGGCGATAAAATCCAGCCCCTTGTCGTGCGCCCGGTCGATCAAAACTTGCAAGGGGTCCAGCCTGCGGTCGATCAAGCTCTGCATATTCTCCCACACGCGCCAATAGGGAACAATATCAAAAGGCTGAATATCGGCCCCAAAACGCATGCCCACATTGGAGGGGTAGAACAAACCGTCGCCGCGCGACACCCCGTAACTGAAAGTATCCACGGCCGTGCCCGCCACTTCGTCCACCGCCACCCAGGCGTCTTCCAGACGCATGGGTGGCTCAAAGACAAAGAGATAATAATGTCGCGCGTCGTTGAAATAGATTGTCCGCTTGCGTCGCATAAATCACCTCACATATTGGTATCGGGCAGGGTGAAAACAAAACCGCCTTCGTCTTCGTCTTCCAGGTAGACGGCGGCAACTTCTATGGTATCGCCGTTGACGTCCTCGGTATAATCTTTTAAAAACGCGGCCACATAATCGCGTTCAATCTTATCCAGATCCGGCCGGCTCTTATAGCCGATAAAACCCAGATTGAGTGGGATTTTCTCGTCTCTAAAGCAGTAGTTAAACACGCAGTAGTGCGCAAAACCGGCCGCCTTGAGCAAAAGCTCCACCGTTTCCACATCAAAAAGCGATTTGTGCAATTGCTCCAGCCACCAGTCCGATGCGTGCTCGGGCTGGCCGTGGGTGTAGCGGTAGACGTCGCGCAAATCGAAATTGGGCGAGACAATGCCCAGCTCGTCGTTTAAATACGCTAGGGCGACGCGCTTAAAATCGGGAAAACCCAAAAACACCACAGTGCCATCGTCCTTGAGCACGCGGTGCACGCTGCGCAAACACGCCTCACGTTGAAAAATGTAGAGGTGCTCAAAAAAGGCGTGGCTGTAGACCGTGGAAAAGATGGCGGCCGGCAAAAAACTCAAATCGGCGCACGAGTGCACAATGTCGGTGGCCGACGTCTGGCGCGCGTCCACATTAACAAAGCCCTCCAGACGGTAGTCGCCACAGCCAATGTGCAGCCGGTCGCTGGCAAATTCAGTAGTCATAGCCTATGCTGCGTTGAAAAATTGTCACAGATCAATTGCGTGATCAAATTGGGCCTGCTGTAAAACAAACGCGCTTTTTCGTCCTCCGCTTCGAGCAGGCGCTGCGGAAAAACCGTGTGGTTGCTCAGCGGCGGCTGCGAGCGGTGCCCGTAGTAAATGTGCACCGTGCGCCGCTCCCGCTGCGTGCGCCGCACCACGCCGGCGTGTACACTGCCAGCGTTAAAGAGAATGGCGGTGCCGGCCCTACCATAGAGACCCATTCCCCGTGCCCCATCGCGATCGGTAGGCGCCTCCCTTTTGGTCTCTACGCCCTCCGGCACAACGGCAAAACAATGGCTGTTTTCGTCTACATCGGTGAGATAATATACCGCTGAGATATTGCGCAACGCCAGCGGGTGCTCTGCCCAATGCCCTATGTCGCGGTGCCAGCCCACCGGCGGCGGCTCTTCGTCCAACGGCCCCCGCACCATGACCGACAGCTCTTCAAAACACAGATCCTCGCCCATTAACGCTTCGAGCAAAGGCAGGATGGAAGGGTTGCGAATGGTGCAATCAAACGCTTTGCTCGTCAGCAAGACACCTACCGATTGACTACGCCCCCCCTCGCCCCGCTGGGCCCACAGCTGCGGGTATTGCTCCCGGTCCGCATCAATGGCCTGGTTAAGCCTGGAGACTTCGACCTCGGAAAGCGCAGCGGGAATAACCGCGTAGCCGTTTTCTCGGAAAAATCCTACTTGCTCGTCTTCCCCCCTCATAGCCACTATTCCTCGTCCGCTTTCTGGCGCCACTGATCGCCATATTCTGCCACAAAAGGCGCAAAAAAAGCCCGCGTTTCCTCGCCCAACCCATCCAGATACCCCGGCGTGTCAAACCAAGGCTGGTCCGAAAAATAATCAAAGCGCGGCTTTGACATTTTGGTATAGGTCAACATCAAGGTGCGCCGCAATTTGTCAACATGATAGCGCCCCCGGTGCAACCCCCAGGGGTTAAACGCCACCGCGTCCCCCGGCTGTAACGCCACCCGCACCGCCCCCGGCATAGTGTTGGCGCGACTGTTGCTGCCCCCGTCGGCTCGGCGAATGGCGTGTTCTGCGGGCGTGTCCCAGCGCTTGTGCGACGCCGGCACCACCTCCACGTCGTCGCTGGCCACCAGCGCCACCTGTAATTGCACCGCGTGCCCCCTTTCGCCCCCGTCGGCAATGGCCTGCTTCTCGTCCCCCTCGTCGGCGTGGTGAAATTGTGAATCGCGGTGCCAGTTGCCGTCGCTGCTCTCGTCGAGCGGGTTCATGAAGAGGCTGGTGCAGCGAAAAAGCGGCTCCTCTTGCAAAATACTGCGGCAAACACGCAACACGCTGGGCGCCGCCACAGCATCCATCAATTCGACAAACCCCAACTCGACGCCGGCAAAGTACCCGGTGTGATTGAGATGCCGCATGGATGGGGCATTGCGCCCCCCACCAGGCTCACCGGTCTCGGGATTCTTCTCCCGCCACTGCGCCAGAATGTGCTCGCAAATATCCCGCAGCAGCGCCGCCCGCTCTGGCGTGTAAATATTTCGCACTACCACATACCCCTCTTCCATCCACTGGCTCGTCAGTGCAGTGTCCATCTCCCCATCTTTTAGCATTATTTGACACGCTCCCAGTTTTCCGTTTCCTGCTTTGGCCGCCCCGACGGCGGCGGACTAAACGCATAAAAATAACACAGATCCTCCTCCCCGTCGTTAAACGACTGATGATTCACCCCGGCCGGAATAAAAACGACTTGTCCCTGAGACACCCTAAACTCTTCGCCGTCCATCACCAACCGCCCCGAGCCGCTCACCACGTAATAAAGCTCCTCGGCATCTGGGTGCACGTCGTCGTCGGTCTCGCGCCCCGGCGCCAGCCAGAACATACCGGCACTCATGTACTGCGCATTGCAATGCTCTTTGCCGATCATCAAATTCACCCGCCGCGCTTTATTCGGCGCCTCATATACGGGAAATTCTTCCGGGTCCATTACCCATTCAGGGTGTTGTGCCATTACCTCTCTCCTTTTTCCAAACCTACACCAATAACGACCCGCCATTCACATGCAAGGTAGCGCCGTTCACATAAGTGGCGCGGTCCGACACCAAATAAAGCACCGCATCGGCCAACTCCCTCGCGCTCCCCTGACGCTTCAGAGGAGCGGCTTCGGCATAATTGCGCTTGGCCTCCGGACCAAAACTATCCGCAATAGGTGTATCTATAGAACCCGGCGCTATGGCGTTGGCCAAAATGCCATCCTTGGCGCACGACTTGGCCACCACTTTCATCAATGCAATCAAACCCGCTTTGCTGGCCCCATAGGCCACGTGCCCGGTAATGCTGCCCATAAAAGCGCCGACCGAAGAAATGTAAACGATGCGCCCGTACTGCCGCTCCTCCATGTGGGGCATGACCGCCTTGGTGCAAATAAAGGCGCCGGTGAGGTTGACCTCCAAAATGCGATTCCAGTCTTCCAACGTCGCATCGTCCCATGCCACCATGGGGCAGATGCCGGCGTTGTTCACCAAAATATCCACCTGTCCAAACTGCTCCAGCGCCGCCCCTACCATTTTGTCGACCTGGCCTTTAACGGAAACGTCCGCCTCCACCACCAACCCCTTTGCGGCCGTCGTCGCTTCGAGATGCGCCCGCGTCTGCTCCGCCCCCTCCACATTGGTATCCACTACCACCACGCCGGCGGCGCCCGCCTCGGCCAGCACCTGGGCCGTGGCGCGCCCTATGCCGGATGCGGCGCCCGTAACAATAGCCGCCCTGCCGGAAATCTCCATCCGCAACTCCTCAACTTAGCTGTTTCTCTCTGTAAGTTTGACTCGCCGCATTGAGCCTGTCCAGCGCCTCCGGCGGCAACACCAATTTTGTACCAGCCAAATTCTCGTCGACGTGCGCCGCCGATTCCGAACCGGCCAGCACGCTGGTAATCTCCGGGTGGCTCAACACCCAAGCCGTACACACTACCGAGCGCAACACCCTCAAATCGCCGGCCACGGCATCGATCGCCGCGATCAATTCCCGCAACTCTGGCTCGGCTTGCTCTTCGCGCCCCGGCGCCAGGCGCCCCGTATCCATGGGACTAAACGTCAATATGCCCAGCCCCTCCTCCCGCAACATGGGAAAAACCTCGCGCTCCAGCGTCGCCATGCGCGGCTCGCCGTCCTGGCCCAGCAAGCCGGCAATATTGTAGTATTCCTCAACACCAGCCAGCAGTTCCTTGCCCTGGTCGCGGCAGGCCCGAACAAGAGCGTTTAGACTGGCCCCACTGTGGTTGGACACGCCCCAATAGCGCACCTTGCCGGCCTGCACCAGCGCGTCCATAGATTCGACAATCTCCTCTGCCGGGGTGACCCCGTCGTCGTGGTGCAATAGGTAGAGGTCGAGATAGTCTGTTTGCAAGCGTTCCAGGCTGCCTTCGACGCGGCGGTGCAGTGTTTCGCGCGTATAGGGCGTTTTCTCTCCCGGATCTCCTTCGGACGTAGGCGCCGCGCTACCCGGTACTTTGGTACACAGGATGACTTCGTCGCGGCGTCCCTTCACCGCCTCGCCCAGCGCTCGCTCTGCCCCGCCCCAACCGTAGGCCTCCGCCGAGTCGAAGAAGTTGATCCCCATGTCCAAACAGTGGTGCAAGACGGCCACGCCGCGCTCGTCCAATTCGCTGCGATCCAGGTGGCGAAACGCCGTGCCCTGGCACAGGCGCGACACCCACAGATCCGTTTGGCCAAAACGCACCAGATGTCCATCTCTTTGTCCACTCATAATTCAATCCGTCGCCCTTTCGTACGGCCCTAACTCCGCATCGACAAAATCGCGGTGAAAATTCTTGCCCATCAAATATTTAACTTCCAATTCCACGTCGCGCACAAAAGGCGTGGGCAGCACGCCTTCGTCTCCCTCCAATAGAGTCACCTCCAGGATGTTTTCTCCCTGCACCGGCCAGTTGGCCTGCTCCAAATGCCAGATAAACCAGTACCCCGACCCGGTGCGGTAGCGCGGCGCCTGCATGCGGTAGAGTTCGTTTATCCGCCGCAACGTTCCCGGCAGTAACTCGGCCCCATTTAAGCAAAAGCGCAATTGCACTAACTCAGTGGTATTCATCACCCGCACCCGCAACAAAACATCGTGGACGCGCCCCACTTTGTCCCAGCGCGGCAGGTCATCACTTATGGGAAAGCGCACCTCCACGGATTCTCCCACGACCAAATCGGCCGGCAATTGCATACTCAAACCGGGCTCCAGTACCGGCTCGGCATAGCGCCCGGTAGTGGTGGGGACCATGTAAAATTTATCCTTGGGCGCCATAATATCCGGATTCGGCAATTCGCGCAATTTCTCGTAAAACGACGATTCATACGGCCAGTTGTTAAACCAGTGTGCCAGATAAAGCCCGTCGATTCCCTGACTCCAATAATTGCTGGCAATAGCCCGCTGCATCGCAATCGTTCCCTCGCTCAAGCGGTCTGAATCTAGATGGCTCTGGACGGTGCCGTAAATGCGGCAATCGCTGTCTTTGGCCAGCTCCACCAGCGGCCTAAAGTCCGTCGCCGGGTCCACCAACTCAGGACCCGCAAACGCCTGTCCGATGAGCGCGTCTACAATACCCTTGTCTATCCAGCTCTTCACATCCAAACCCACCGACATACAGCCCTCAACACTGGCGGGGCTGCGGATGGCCAACTCGCGCTCGGCCCCGCTGTTTTTCACCGCCTTATAAACATCTTCCACCCACGCCGTCATAATCTGGCACCCATCTTCCACTTCGTCCGGATGAAAATAATAGGGCGTGTAGTTGAGCTGTAATTCAAAGCCATCTACCGCGTAGTTCTGCAATGTCTCTGTAATCAAAGCAAAGCGCTCGGCCCGCACCTCCTCATGTTTAAAATCGAGCCCATAAAACCCCGGAAAATCTTCGCTCAAATCTCCCTTAGCACCGATCTCCAAATGCGCATTGTCAAAGCGAAACTCGGAACAGCGGTTGTCCTCTTCCCGCGGCCCCCGCCCCTGCTGCACCAGCAAAGTGGGATACAACAACAACCCCTTGTCTCGCGCCCGCTCGCTTATTATGCGCAGCGGGTCGTGCCCCGCGTCAATCAACTGCCGCGCGTTCTGGTGAGCACGGCGAAATATAATATGATCCCACTGCTCCACATTGTGTCCCCACAGCTCCCCTACTTTGGTATCGTGCAGCACCGTGCGCCCGTCGCCCAGGCAAAACATCAAGGCGTCCACCGGCGTGCCGATCAGCTCGTCCACCCCTTGCTCGTATTCCTCGCGCTGCATAGGCGGTTCGTACATGTAGATGAGCGGATGGCGCCCATCGTGATAAAACATCATGCGCGGTTTTTTCATCCTTCTTCCTCCCTAGCGAAACCAGTCGTAGTTCAGCCCCAGCGAGCGATCCGCCAGCGGCAAATCCGCCCGCACACCCCCCTGTGCCGACGATTGTTTCAGAGCGATTTTCACCTCCAGCGCCACGGCCACGCGCCGCCCCGAATTCTTGGGTTCGTCCAATTCCCCGGCCAGACAGTCCATCACGTCTGCCAGCGCGTACACCCCCCCGTACGGCGACAGAAACTGCGGCTCGGGCCAGGGCATCTCCACCCGCCCCTTCTTCCCGTCCACCGTTTCAACGTCCTGCCACAACCGCCACCCTGTGGTAAAATCAAAGGTCATTTCCCCACCCTCCCCGCTCAGCCGCACCCCCAGCCCACCTTTTCGAAAATGCACCACCATATCGTCGCGGGTCACCATCACACCGCCGCCCGCATACTCGTCGCTGCCCGACTCGCGCCGCGGCCCATCGCCTATGCCTATCACCCAGGCCGGCTCGCCGTCGAGAAAATATGACCAGTTCTGGTGTTGCGCCCCCGGTCCGTTCGCCTCAATTGAAACCAGCGCTCCTATCGCCCCCTGGCGCAGCAATTCCCTGGCCTGCGCAAAGGAGGGATGCGTCGTGGTAATCGACCCGCAATTGAGCGGCACCCCCGCCGCCGCACAGGTCTGCACCATGCGATCGGCCTCCTCCAGAGTGTGCGCCATGGGTTTTTCGGTGACGATGCCTTTGGCCCCACACTCCACCGCCAAACAGGTCAAATCCGCCCTGTGTTTAGTATTGGTACACACCGCGACGATGTCGGGTTTCTCCCGCCGCAACATCTCCTCGGCGTCGGCGTATATCGCTTCTACACCATAGCGCTCTTTAAACACTTCCAGCCGCTTGACGTCCCGGTCCGCCGCCGCCACCAGCTCAATTTCATCCCGATCCCAAATGGCCTCCGCATAACTGGTCGGCACCCCCGACTCACCGGGGTGTTCGTGGTAATAAAGCTTGCGGTGTACGTCTAGTTCGGGCGTCGGCCGGTCCACGTCATCTATCTCAAACCGGTCCCCAATGCGCTGCGCCAAGTCGTACAACATGCCCATCCATCCCAGTCCAATGACGGCTCCACGATATTCGGCCATATCTAGTTTTGCTCCGTAGTAGGTTGCATTTTTCTTGCTAGTGTGGACGGTCGGTTAGGCGGTAGTCCCTCGCTCATGACGCTCAATTCTTAGAATTGGCGGCCTTCGGCTCTGCCTCCCCTAACCGACCTCCGCATACGTAGTTTACCTGCGTTGCACTCTGGATCGTTACACTGGTCAACTCAGTTACGCCCCATACGATCGCCGAGCGTAGTGAGGGGGAACCCTGCGCTCACTACGCGTCCCAAGCAAACATCCAAAAACAAAAAACACCCCCAACCCAACACATTCAAGTCCAATTGCGCGAATCCGGCACCGCCACC
>CAXGRO010000193.1:0-9533 GCA_964012055.1 uncultured bacterium | reverse complement strand
GGGGACGCGTATTGAGAAACTCCACCGCCCCCAGGCGCACCTTCATGCAGGCACAGCCTTTCTCAGGGCGTCCAAGCGCACCGGCGTCTCGACCCATTCATAGCGTGTATTGCGCCGCTGCGGCCGATAACCGGCCTGACCAATGAGCCATTCCATAGTGTCCAGCGACATCTCATTGGTGTGGCTGGTGCCGGCGGCGCTGACCACATTTTCCTCCAACATGGTCGAACCAAAATCGTTGACCCCGTAGCGCAGGCTGATCTGGGCGATCTTGGCCCCCTGGGTCACCCAGGAGGCCTGGAAATTCTGAAAATTGTCCAAAAAAAGACGCGCCACCGCCACGGTGCGCAAATGGTCGTAGCCGGTGGCTTTGTCGCCGTCCCAGCGCGACGCATCGACCCCCAGATCGGTGTGATCGGGTTGAAAATTCCAGGTGATGAAGGCGGTAAAACCGCCCGTTTCATCCTGCAAATCGCGCAAGTGCTGCAAATGCTCCAAACGCTGTTCGGTGCTCTCCACGTGCCCGTACATCATAGTGGCCGTAGTGCGCATGCCCAAATGGTGGGCGATGCGGTGGACTTCCAACCATTCGGCGCTGCGGTCCTTGCGAAAGCCGATGATGTCGCGCACCTCGTCGACCAAAATTTCGGCACCGGCGCCGGGAATGGAATCGAGGCCGGCGGCATAGAGGCGCTTAATCGTTTCCTCCAGCGACAGGCGCGACAAGTGGGCGATGTAGATAATCTCGGTGGCCGACAGGCAGTGCAATTGCACCTGGGGGTAGCGCCGGCTGATGGAGCCCAACAGCTCCTCGTAATAGTCGAGGCGCAATTTGGGATTGAGACCGCCCTGCATGAGAATCTCGCACGACTTGGGCTCGGCGCCGCCAAAAGCGACCAATTCGTCTATTTTGGCAAAGATTTCCTCGTTGGGCAGCACATACCCTTCGGCGGAGCCGGGAGGACGATAGAAAGCGCAAAAATCACATTTTACCCAGCATACATTAGTGTAATTGATATTGCGCCCAACGTTGTAGGTAACAATGTCTTCGGGGTGTTTGCAGCGCCGCACAAAATCGGCCAGCATGCCCAGTTCGGCCAGGTTGGGATGGACGTAGAGACGCTGGGCGTCTTTTAGATCAATGCGTTCGTCCGCGTAGATTTTGGCGGCGATGTCTTGAATCATGCGAGTTTGTGCAAGTGAGGTTAACCGGCGACTTCTTCGAGCAATTCGTCGCTGCGCGCCACAATATTGTAGAGGCTGTCGCGCTCCACCGGCTCGCGCCCAGCTTCGACAATGCGGTCGAGCAAGTTGCGCTGAGTCAAACGCTGTTGCGTGGCCTCGTAGCTGGTCCGGGTGATTTCGTAGTCCATGATGGTGCCGTCTATATCGTTGGCCCCATACCACAACGCCGTCTGCGACACTTCAATGGTGTTCATAATCCAAAAAGTCTTGATGTGGGGAAAATTGTCGAGCATGAGCCGGCCCACGGCGATCTCTTTGAGATCGAGGCAACCAGATGGGCCGCGCAAGTCTTGCAATTCGGTGCGCTCGGGGTGGAAGGAGAGCGGTATATAGGCCAAAAAGCCACCGGTCTCGTCCTGTATCTCGCGCAGGCGGTTAAGGTGGTAGATCTTCTCCTGGGTATTTTCGATGTGACCGTAGAGCATGGTGGCGTTGGAGGGTAGGCCCACTTTATGGGCCGCGGCGGCAATGCGCAACCACTCCTCCGAATCGCTCTTAGTCCAGAACAAATCGCCCTGCACCCGGTCGCTAAAAACTTCGGCACCGCCGCCGGGCAAACTCTCGAGTCCCGCCTCCTTCATGTCCTCCAACACCTCCTCCAGCGGCTTTTTGGCGATGCGCTGGATTTGCGCGATTTCGATCATGGTGAAGGCTTTGAGGTGGGCCAGGGGGCGTGCCTCCTTCATGGCGCGCAGCACGTCGAGGTAGTAGGAGTAGGGCAGTTTGGGATTGACCCCGCCCACCATGTGGATCTCGGTAATGGGCGCCTCGGCGTATTCGCGGATGCGCTGTTGAATTTGTTCGGGTTCCAATACGTAGCCGCGTTCGTCTTTGGGCTTGACGTAAAAAGAGCAGAAGCGGCAGAATTTATTGCAGATATTAGTGTAGTTGATATGCTGGTTGCGCACGTAATAGGTGGCGGCTTGGTGGCGGCGCTGCCGCACAATATTGGCCATATAACCCAACGCCGCCAGGTCGTCGCAAGCGTAGAGCTTGAGGCCGTCGGCGACACTGAGGCGCTCCTCATCCAGCACCTTGCGGTGGATGTCGGCCAGGCCAGCCCGCTCAATGATCTCCTCAAAAATCACCTACTCGCTCCTCCTAAAACCAATGAAAGTCAATACATAATACCAATCCCCTGGCAATTAGTCAACCGGCTTGCGCCCCTGGTAAATGTGGGCAATTCCCAGGGTTAGGGCGGTGGCTTTGGTCTCTGTAAAACCGGCTTCTTGCATGAGATCTAAAAAGGCATGCCCCTGCGGAAAAGTCCCCACCGATTGCGGCAAATAGGCATAGGCCGCCCTATTGCCCGAAATCAAACCGCCCACCAGCGGCAGGACTCGGGTAAAATAAAATCCGTACACCTGCTTAAACAACGGCCAGGTGGGTTCGGAAAAATCCAACACCAGCATCTCCCCCCCCGGCCTGAGGACGCGCCAGGCCTGCGCCAAGCCGGCCGCAATAGAACCAAAATTGCGCACCCCAAACGCCACCGTAACCAGGTCAAAAGACGCCGCCCTAAACGGCAATTGTTCGGCATCGCCGCCCATTAAGGTCACCGGCGGCTGGCGCCCGGCCACCTTGTCCTTGCCCAGACGCACCATATTTAACGCCACGTCGGCGCCCACCACCCACCCCACTCCCAAACGCCGCACCGCCAGGGCAAAATCGCCGGTGCCCGTGGCCAAATCCAACACCCGCTGCGGCCGCTCCAGGCGCACCTTGCCCAGTGCCCGCCAGCGCCAGTACACATCTATGCCCCCGCTCAAGAGGTGGTTGAGCAAATCGTAGCGCCCGGCAATACCGTTAAACATCCCCTGGATGCGCCGCTTGCGCTCTATTATCTTATCGTTAGTATCCATATAAGAGCCATACGAGAAGCTATCCCATCGCCCAACCCTGTCAATAGACCTGGCCATGCCCACAGAGAAAACACCCCGTTCCATCACCGCTTCCTACGCCCGCGGCATTGTCGCCAGCCTCAGCGAAGGCGTCCTGGTCATAGACGAGGATGGAAATATAAAAGTCTTTAACCAGGCCCTCCTCGATATGCTGGGGCTGCCCATAAAAAGAGACCAGCGCCCCCAGGATGTTTTTGATCTAACCAGCGAATTGTACCGCACCATCACCCGCGCCCTAGAAGGCGACCCAGTGCGCGACGAGGACATCCACTACCGCCGCCCCGACGAATCCTACGCCTGGCTGCGCTGCAACGCCGCTCAACTGCAGGATGCCACCCAGAGCCCGCCCGGCACCATCGTCACGATAAAGGAGGTGTCCGACCTCAAACGCGCCGAGCGCGAAATTTGGCAGGTAGAAAAAATGAGTGCCCTGGGCCGCCTGGCCGCCTCGGTCGCCCACGAAATCGGCAACCCCTTGGGCGCCATCGACATCCAACTGCAATTGCTGCAGGAAGACACGGCCGAAGCCACCGGACAATTGGCCGACAGCATGCACCGCCGCCTCAGCATTGCGCGCGGCGAAATGCGGCGTTTAGAAGGCATTGTGCAGAACTTTCTGCGCTTTTCGCGCCCCCCCGCGCTACACCTCAACCAAATGGATCCCAACGATCTATTGCGCCACATCCACGCCCTCGTCGCCCCAGAAGCCAAGGAGCGGCGCATTGACCTGCGCCTCGACCTGGCAGACGAACTGCCCCCCATCATCGTCGACGAAAACCAGCTAAGTCAGGCCCTGCTCAACATCCTCATTAACGCTTTTCAAGCCGTCGAGGCCCAACCGCAAGTAGTGCTGCACTCACTGCTGGACCACTCCGTCCCCCAAGTGGTGCTAGAGGTTCGTGACAACGGCGCGGGAATTTCCAGCGAGCGCCTGGAGCAGATTTTCGAATTTTACTATACTACTAAGGACGGCGGCACCGGCCTGGGCCTCTCCATCGCGCAGCGCATTGTACACCAACACGGCGGCACTCTGGACGTCGACAGCGAAGAAGGCGAAGGCACCAGCGTAGCCGTCCGCCTCCCCTGCGACGCCATCACCTAAAGCTAAACGCCACGCGCCCTATATGACGGAAAACGACATTCATATCCTCATCGCCGACGACGAGATATTTATCCGCGAAGGCTTGCAAGAAGCGCTGCACCGACCCGGGTTTGCCATCGACACGGCCGACGACGGCCACCAGGCCTGGGACAAAATTCAGACGCAACCCTACGACCTAGTAATTCTCGACCTGCGCATGCCCGGCCCCAACGGCCTGGAATTGCTCGACGATATACGCGACCAATTTCCAGACCTCCTCACCATCATTCTGACGGCGCACGGCAGCATTTCCACCGCAGTGGAGGCCATGCGCAAGGGCGCTTACGACTTTCTCAGCAAACCCGTCGACATCGCCCATTTGCGCTTGCTCATCGACCGGGCGGTTGAGCGCATTGAACTGGCGCAGGAAAACCGCAAACTGCACGACCAACTCGAAAACCACGACGCCTTCCGCAAAATAGTGCGCCGCAGTCCGGCCATGCAGGAGACCACCAAAACGCTCAAGCAGGTGGCCATGGCGGACGTGCCCGTGCTCCTGCGCGGCGAGACCGGAGTGGGCAAGGAACTAATCGCCCGCATTTTGCACGACCGCAGCAAACGCCACAAGGGGCCCTTTGTGGCGGTCAATTGCGGCGGTTTTACCGAAGAATTGTTTTCCAGCGAGATATTCGGCCACGTCAAAGGCGCCTTCACCGGCGCCCACGCCGACCGCCCCGGCCGCTTTGCCCTGGCCGAAGGCGGCACCTTGCTGCTCGACGAAATTGGCGAAGTGCCGGCCAAAAATCAGGTGGAGCTGCTGCGCGCCCTCGAATCGCACGAGTACCAGCCGCTGGGCGATTCGCGCGTCCACCACGCCGACGTGCGCATTATTGCCGCCACCAACCGCGACCTAGAGCAGGCCGTGGCGCAGGGCACCTTTCGCGAAGATCTCTACTACCGCCTCAATGTGGTGCCCGTCGACATCCCCCCCCTGCGCCAGCGCCAGGAAGATATTCCACTGCTGGTCGAGATGTTTCTCGAAGAGTCCTGCCGCGCCCAGGGCCAGGCCCGCAAACAGGTGAGCCCGGCGGCCATGGACCGCCTGATCAACCACCCCTGGCCCGGCAATGTGCGCGAGTTGCGCAACCTCACCCAGCGCCTGGTTGTCATCTGCCCTCAGCGCACTATTCTGCCATCCCACCTGCCCGGCGCGCTCGGCGAACCCACTCTAGAAGAAAGCCAATTTACCGTCTCTCTGGGCAGTTCCATTGAGTCCGTTGAAGCGGAATTGATTCGCCAGACGCTCGAGCGCGTCACTTCCAATCGCCGCGAGGCGGCGGCGATTTTGGGCATCAGCGTGCGCTCGCTGCAGTACAAGATCAAGCAGTATAATATTAAGTAAATTTTAGTATGCGGCGAACCCCTGGTATTACTTCTACCTCTGTTTATGGCCGCTAAACCGCTTTAGGGCGTAGAGCAGGGATGGGGCACTGTGACCTGAACGACCTATTCGACCATTTATCAAACTCTCTGCAAACTTTGCATTTTTAATTATAAATCCGTTTTCAAGCAACATCTTCTAATTTATCTATATTTTTTATAAGTTTATATTATTAAAAAAGTTATGAATTATCAATTTGTGCTTGGCACCAAATTTGCGCCCTCTGGTAGTGGAGTTTTAATGGGATCGTAAAAAAGTCTGGAAATCGCGGCGAGGAATTATTTTCTCAAGATCTTTAAATTCTTGCCAATATTGAACAAAAGACGATTTTTCCAGACCCGGCAACACATCGCACACTCGGCGACAGCCATCAACGACAAAATGCACCGCAATATTTGCACTTTTGCCGTGGTCGTCCCGTAAGTTTTTGAGATAGAGGCACTTTGAGTACAGCCTACGCCGGACATTCCGGTGCAGATGCAAAATTTGCACAAAACGGCGTGACTTCAGTAGCCGACATTATCGCCCCCGACCTCCTCGTTCCCCGCCTGCGCGCCGACAATAAAATCGGCGCTATAAAAGAGTTGGTGGACCGACTGCACGCCCACGGAGTCGTCGCCGATAGTCTCAGCTTCTTCCAGTCGGTTCTGGAACGAGAAAATCTGCAAAGTACCATCCTCAGCGGCGACATCGCCATCCCGCACGCGCGCAGCCGCACCGTCGAGCACCTGGGCATGGCGCTGGGCATCGCACCGCAACCGCTCGACTTTCCATCCGGCGATGAACGCCAGAGCATTCGCTTGATTTGCCTCATCGCCGTTCCGGCCCACGAACCGCTTTCCTATCTTTCCCTCCTCAGCACCGTAGCCCACACCTTTAGCAACATCAAATTAAAGAACGCCCTCCTACAAGTCGATTCATCTAAAGAGCTGTATCACCTTTTGTCCTCTCCACCCTCAAACATACAGTGAGAAAGAGGTAGAAATGGCGTACACCATGCAGGAAGTTCTACACGACGAAGAGAGTACCCTACGACTCTACTTCGACGACATTGCCGAATCCAAACCGCTGTCGCGCGAAAAAGAAGTAGAACTGGCCGCCCTCATCAAAGACGGCGACATGCGCGCCCGCGACCAATTGGTCCAGGCCAATTTGCGCTTTGTCATCGACGTGGCCAAAAACTACCAGAACCGCGGCCTCTCCCTCTCCGATTTGATCAGCGCCGGCAACGTGGGCCTGTTGACCGCGGCCGAGCGCTTTGACGGCACCAAGGGCTACAAATTTATCTCCTACGCCGTGTGGTGGATCAAACAGTCTATCCTGCAAACCATCGCCGAACACGCCCGCACCGTACGCCTGCCGCTCAATAAACTCAGCCTGCTCAAAGACATCTCCAAAGCCTCGCGCCAATTGGGGCAGGGCCGCGACAGCGAACCCAACATCGAAGAAATTGCCGCCGAGCTCGACGTGCCGGCCCAGGAAGTGCTCGAAACCATGCTAAGCGCCCGCACCGTGCGTTCCCTCGACGAGACCTTTGAAGAAGACGACGAGCGCAATCTGCTCAACATTCTGTCCGACGAAAACCAGGAATCGCCCGACACCGAAGTGTTGCGCGACTCGGCCCGCGAACAGCTCGAGGGCGTGCTCAATAGCCTCGACGAGCGCGAACTGCGCATCATTCGCCTCTACTTTGGCCTCGACGGCAACGAAGCCCTCACCCTGGAACAAATCGGCGGCCTGATGAACCTCACCCGCGAACGCGTGCGCCAGCTCAAGGAGCGCGCCCTCAGCAAATTGCGCCACCCGGCCCGCTACCAGGCCCTGCTGGTGCTGGTCGACGAGAACGAGGTTTATTGAGGTTATAGACGAGCTATACCAACCCCTCGGTATGGCGGGCATTGCCCTTTGGGGCATGGTGACCCTAATCTATCTGCGCCGTCGCCGCACCCGCAAAGCGGTTCAACAGCGCATAAATAAGCGGCGCCCGTCCTAACCCAACGCGCTGCATTTTGTAAAGAGCCGGATTCTGCAAAGGGTCCGGCTCTCTCTTTGGGAGAAAACACATGGCTCCAGCGCAGCGTATCTGCGTCTACTGCGGTTCAAAAAAAGGTGATTCGCCCGCCCACGCTGCCCTGGCCACCGCCCTGGGCACAGCCATCGCTCGTCGCGGTCTGGGCCTGGTCTTTGGCGGCGGCCACGTCGGCCTGATGGGCGTTTTGGCCAACGCCGCCCTGGCCGGCGGCGCCGAAGTAATCGGCGTCATCCCCGCCGACCTGCAGGAGCGCGAACTTGCTCACGACCGCCTGAGTCAATTGGTCGTCGTCGCCGACATGCACCAGCGCAAGGCGGCCATGGCCCAGCAGGCCGACGCCTTTGTGGCCCTGCCCGGCGGCTACGGCACCCTGGAAGAATTGTTCGAAATGCTCTCCTGGTCCCAATTGGGCTTCCACGCTAAACCCGTAGGTCTGCTCGACGATTCCGCCTACTTCCACCACCTTTTGGCCTTTCTCGACATCGCTGTGGAACAACAATTCCTGCGCCCCCAGCACCGCGCCCTGCTGCTGGCCGAACGCGATCCCGAAACCCTGCTCGACCTCCTGCAAGCAGCCATGCCCTCCCCCTGAAACATATTGACAAATGCAGACCAGGAGGTTATGCTGGAAACGCTTGCACTAATATCTACCGGTAGGCCATGCCAGAAACCACGCCCACACTCAAAGACCCCACCGCCCAAATGGCGGCGGAACTGCGCGACACCCAATTTCGCCTCAACCAGGCCCTCGTCCAGCAAGAAGTGCTCTACCACGCCGACCTGGCCCTGGGTTCGACGCTGCAAGTGGAAGAAGTCATCGGCAAAATCCTGCCGCTGGCCGTGTCTATGGTCGACGCGCGCAGCGGCTTTCTCTTTTTGCGCGACGAGCACAACCGGCGCTTTTCCCTGGCCCACGAAATCAACCTGACAGCGGCGCAGCAAGACCTGCTCAACGCCGAAGCAGCGCGCAAAAAACTGCGCCAGGTCATGTCCATGGACACCCCTCTACACTGTGCCTCGGCGCCCTGCCCGGGGACCTGGGTAAACACCACTTTCTGATAGTGGGCGTCGGCGAGGTCGGTTTTATAGGGGTCGTCGACAAGGAGAGCCGCCAGGGCGTGCGCGGCTTTGACGAAGAAGACGGACACCTGCTGGAATTGCTTGGGGCGCCAGGCCGGCACCGCCCTGGTCAACGCCCGCCTCTATCGCAGCGTGCGCGAAGAGCGCAACCTCAACCAGAACATCTTTTCCAGCATCGCCAACGGCCTTATATCTACCGACGCGCGCGGCGCCGTAGTACAAGTCAACCCGTCAGTCCAGCGCATTTTTGCCGACGAGGAAAGCCTGGTGGACAAATCGTGCGCCCGCCTCTTCCAGCGCTACGGCTGCAAACGCATAGCCGCCGCCCTCAAAGACACCTTGGCGGACGGCGCCGAACGCCCGGTCGACGGCGAATACATCGAAGCCGGCAACCTCACCCTCAACGCCCGCATCACCGCCCTGCGCAACGCCGGCGGTTAAATCTTCCAGGGCGTGGTCATCGCCCTGGAAGATTTAACCGCGCAAACCCGCATCCGCCAGATGTTCAGTCAATACGCCAGCGACCAACTCGTCGATATAGTGCTAGAAGCCGACACCCAGCCCGCCCTGGGCGGCGAGGAGCGCCAGGCCACCATGCTCTTTGTCGACCTGGTCGGCTCCACCGAATTGCTCGACCAGATTGGCGCCGAAAACATGGTGAGTTCACTCAACGATTGTTTTACCCGCCTAGTAGACATTACGTGATGTGTGACTTTTTTAGGAATGGCGATCCCTCCCCTATCTTGTTTTGTG
>CAXGRO010000192.1:0-9538 GCA_964012055.1 uncultured bacterium | reverse complement strand
CCGCCGCCATGAACGGCCTGGCCCTGCTGCTCGACGCCAACGGCCGCGATACCTACCAGGCCCAAAGCGGCCAGGCCCAGGGCAGCAGCCACTCCTATTGGGGCGGTCGCGGCGCCCGCAACCTGGGCCTGCTCATCGATCTGGGCACGGCTTCCGACACCTACAACCTGGCCGATCGCCGCAATTCCACTAACTTTAGCAGTCCGGGCACAGGTTTGTTCAGCGACCGCTGATCAAGAGGCCCGCCGCCCCCTTTGACACCTTCCCCATTTTGCCTTTATTTACGAAATCACCTTATCTAAAACCCAGTAAATATCATGACCCAAACCAACCGCAACCCCACCCGTTCCGTGCAAATAGGCGATATCTCCATTGGCGCCAAACACCCCATTGCGGTGCAGAGCATGGCCGCCACCCGGACCCAGGACGTCGCAGCCACGGTGCGCCAGGTAGAACTGCTCGAAACCGCCGGCGCCGACATCATACGCATTGCCGTCGACAGCCAAAAAGACGTCGATTGCCTGGCCGAAATCAGCCAGCACGCCCACACCGCCCTCAGCGTCGATTTGCAGGAAAACTACCGCCTGGCCCAGCGCGTGGCCCCCCACGTGCAAAAAATTCGCTACAACCCCGGCCACCTCTACCACCACGAAAAAGATCGCCCCGTGGAAGAGAAGGTGGCCTTTATCGCCGCCCAGGCCACCGAACACGACTGCGCCATTCGCATCGGCGTCAATTGCGGCTCGGTCGACCCCGACAAACTGTCGCAATTTGCCCCGGATGATTCCATATCCCCCATGATCGCCTCGGCGACAGAACACTGCGAAATACTTGACAATATTAATTTTACACGTTATTGCGTTTCGCTAAAAGACTCCGATCCCAACAAAGTTATCGAAGCCAATAAACGCTTTGCCGCGCAGCGCCCCGACGTGCCCTTGCACCTAGGTGTCACCGAAGCCGGCATGCCCCCCGACGGCGTCATAAAAACGCGTATAGCCTTTGAACAACTCATTTCCAATGGCATTGGCGACACCGTGCGCGTCTCCCTCACCCTGCCCTTTGACGACAAGGGCGAAGAAATCCGCGTCGGCCGCGAAATTCTCGCCGACATCGACAGCGGCCGCTTCCGCTCGGTGCCGCACTTTCTCAACGAGGGCCTCAACATCATTTCCTGTCCCTCCTGTTCGCGGGTGGAAAACGAGGCCTTTATCGACCTGGCCCACAAAGTGCGCGAAGTCACCCAATACGCCCAAAACCACGACATCACCATCGCCGTGATGGGCTGTCGCGTCAACGGCCCGGGCGAAACCGACGACGCCGACATAGGCATGTGGTGCGCCCCCGCCTTTGTCAACCTCAAACGCGGCCCCGAGTTAATCGGCAAGTTCAACTACGACGAGGTTTTAGACCGCCTCAGAGACGAAGTAGACCGCCTCATCCACAGCGCCTAAAGAAAGAAAGGATTTTTTGTGAAAAACCCCATTCGCACCACGCTGGCCGCCGGCGAACCCTCCATTGGCTCTTGGCTCAACCTGGCCTCGCCACTGTCGGCCGAGGTGATGGCCGCCGCCGGTTTTCAGTGGCTGGCCGTCGACGCCGAGCACGCCGCCTTTGACTTAGGGCTCATCGCCCACACCTTCCGCGCCATTGACGCGCGCGGCGCCGTGCCCCTGGCGCGCGTTTGGGACCACGACCCGGTGACCATCGCCCGCGTCCTCGACGCCGGCGCCTGGGGCGTTGTGGTGCCCCACGTCAGCAATGCCGAACAAGCCGAAAAACTGGCCCGCGCCACGCGCTACCCGCCGCGCGGCGCCCGCTCGGTGGGCACCGGCCGCTGCATCACCTTAAACGGCTACCGCGAGTGGATTGACGACGAAGTGCTGTGCATTCCCCAAATAGAAGACATGGAGGGCATAGAAAAGGCCGAAGAAATCGCCTCCGTCGACGGCATCGACATCGGCTTTTTGGGCCCGGGCGACCTGGCCCTGTCCATGGGCGTAGAGGCGGGCCACCCCGACCACGAGGACGCCCTGCAGCGCTTTCGCCAAGGCTGCGAGCGCGCCGGCAAACCCTGCGGCATCCCCACCCCCGATGCGGATAGCACCAAGGAACGTATCGCCCAAGGATTTAGCCTTATCGACTTAAGTAACGATTTGCGTTTCCTAGAAAACGCGGCCAACCAGATGTTATCCGACGCAAGGGCCTAAACCAGTGAAAATCGCTCAAATCCAGGCCATTCCCGTCAGCGTGCCCTACAGCCACCGCGAGGTCAGTTCGCGGGTACAGCGCGACGGCGTTACCGCCGTACTGGTCAAAATCACTGCCGATAACGGCCTGGTGGGTTGGGGGGAAAGCTGCCCCGGTCCCAATGTCGAAAGCATCTACGAAACCGTGCGTTCGGCCATCCCTATGCTGCAGGGCGCCGATCCCTGGAACACCGAAGCGCTGGCCGCCCGCTTCTTTCAAACCGCTCACTGGGACCTGCGGCCGATGACCGGCAACTTTGCTTATGCCGGTATCGACATGGCCCTCTACGACCTCATTGGCAAAGCCAGCGACCAACCGCTCTACAATTTTTTTGGGGGAGTGCAACGCCGTCAGGTCGACTATTTCTACTACCTCGCCACCGGCGTCCCTGACGATGTAGCTCGCCAGGCCAAAATCGGTGCTGCACAAGGATATACTACATTTTATGTAAAAGTCGGTATCCATTTTGAACGCGAGCTCGAAATGATCGCCGCACTACGCCAGGCTCTTGGCCCCCAGGCCAAGATACGCATCGACGCCAACGGCGCCTGGTCGGTAGCCCAGGCCACCCGCTACCTGACCCAATTCGACCGCCATGACATCGACTTTGCCGAACAGCCGGTACGCCAGGACCCGGTGCGCAATATGGCCGAACTACGCCAGCGCGTCTCCGTCCCTCTGGCCGCCAACGAAGGCCTGTGGCGCACCGCCGATGTGTGGGAGGTCATTCGCGCCCGCGCCGCCGACGTACTTTGCTTCAGTTCCAATTGGGTTGGCACCCTGGGACATTTTCACCGCCTCAGCCACGCCGCCGCCGACGAAGGCCTGCACGTGTGCCGCCACACCCACGGCGAACTGGGCCTGATGGCCGCCGCCTCACACCAGCTCTGCCTCACCCTGCCCAACCTGGTGGAGGGCAACCAGCAAACCGCCGCCATGATGGAGGACGACATCCTCACCCAGCCCCTACCTATTGCCAACAGTCCCAACTGGGGCATTCCCGACGGCCCCGGCCTAGGCGTTGAAGTCGACGAAAACAAGGTAGAGCACTACCACCAATTCTATCTCCAACACGGGCAATTTCTACCCTACCACCCCCAGATGTTTGATGCAGATCCTTAATTTTGGCTCGCTCAATATCGACCATGTCTACCAGGTAGACCACATCTCCCGTCCCAGCGAAACCCTGGCCAGCTCGGCCTACCAGGTCTTTGCCGGCGGCAAAGGCGCCAACCAAACCGCCGCCCTGGCGCGCGCCGGAGCCTCCGTTTCCCACGCCGGTCAGGTAGGCCCCGAAGGTCAGTGGCTAATCGACAAACTGACTGCCCTGGGCGCCGACATGCAATTCACTCAGACGAGCCAAACCCCCACCGGCCACGCCATCATCCAGGTGGACAAAAACGGCGAAAACTCCATAGTGCTCTCGCCTGGCTGCAATAAAGAAATCAGTCATGCCCAAATCGACGCCACCATGGAGCATTTTTCAGATGGAGACATCTTACTCTTACAGAATGAGATAAACAATGTCCCTTACATCGTCCAACAAGGCCATAAGAAAGGCCTTAAAATTTGCCTCAACCCCGCTCCTTTCGCCCCTGAGGTCCAGAGCTACCCACTCGACCTGGTTGACATACTAATCGTCAATCAGACAGAAGGTCTGGGACTGTGCCCCAATGTTCCCCTCTACCACCTGACGGACAAATTGGCCACCATCTGCCCCCGTGCAGACATCCTCCTCACCCTGGGCTCCAGGGGCGCCGTATACCGCACGCCAGAGGATTCCCTCGAAGTGCCCGCCCAACGCACCAAAGCCGTGGACACCACCGGAGCTGGCGACACTTTTATCGGCTATTTCCTGGCTGGCGTCACCACCAAGCAAGAAATAGCTACTTGCCTAGAATTGGCTTCCAAGGCCGCCGCCCTGTGTGTCGCTCGACCGGGGGCTATGGATTCGATTCCAACTAGAGCGAAGTTGACCTAGGCAAACAGCCATAAAATCACACTTAAAATAACAGGCGTAATTCTTTCTGGTAAAACGAATTACCCATTTCAACTTAGCTATTTTCTCATGCGATATACCCCGTTTGGCCACACCGGTCTCAAAGTAAGCGTCATCGGCCTGGGTTGTGGCGGCTTTAGCCGCCTGGGCCAGAGAACTGGACACAGCGAAAACGACTCGGTCGCCCTGGTGCAACATGCCCTCGATCTGGGCATCAACTTTATAGATACCGCTCGTACTTATGGCACTGAACCTATTGTGGGAAAGGCAATTAAAGGATACAACTTAGACAAAATCGTCATATCCACTAAAGCGACTATTGAGCAAGATGGCCATCCCAAAACGGCACGGGAAGTCATCGCCGACTTAGAAGAATCACTGCGCCAACTCAATATTGACTGCATCGATATTTTCCACCTCCACGGCGTTCTGCCGCAATTCTTCGACCACGCCGTCGAGCACCTCGTGCCCGCTCTTCTAGAACAACGCGACAAGGGCAAGTTTCGCTTCCTCGGCATCACCGAAACCCCACCCAGAGATCCCCACCACCAGACGCTGCAAGCCGCCCTGCAAACAGATTATTTCTCCGCCTGCATGGTTGCCTTACACATGCTGCACCAATCGGCAAATGCGCAAGTTCTCAAACCCGCCCAAGAGCGCAGCATGGGCACCCTGATCATGTTTGCCGTGCGCGTCATCTTTAGCCACCTCAAACACTTGCGCAGTGCCCTTGCCCAAGAGGTCAAAAAAGGCACCTTGCCGGCCTGGCTGGCCACCAAAGACCAGCCGCTCGACTTTCTCATCCACCCCCAGGGCGCCCACAGCCTCACCGACGCGGCCTACCGCTACTGCCGCCACCAACCCGGCGCCGACGTCGTGCTGGTGGGCACGGGCGATAAAGACCACCTCAGCGCCAATGTAAAATCCATCCTCAGCCCGCCGCTGCCCGCCGCCGATTTGGCGCAATTAGAAACCCTCTTTGGCCACCTGCAAGACGTTGGCCTCGATGCCCCGGGGAGACCAGCGCCCCCTACCTTGGAGAAAAAACCGTGAAAATCGCCCATCTTGAAGTAATCCCCCTCATCCAGCGCGGCCTCCTGCTCAAAATCCACACCGACACCGGGCTGGTGGGCTACGGCTCCCCCATGAACTACGAGCACGGCCGCACCGTCGAGCGCGCCATCCACGACATGGCCGAATACCTCACCGGCCGCGACCCGCGCCAGATAGAGGACCACTGGCAAATCCTCTTCCGCTCCAGTTACAGCCGCCAGATGCCCATTTTGCTCTCGGCCCTCAGCGGCATCGAAATGGCCTGCCTCGATATTTTGGGCAAATCCCTCAACGCACCCATCTGGCGCTTGCTGGGCGGCTCCTGCCGCCGGCGCCTGCGCGTCTACGCCGGCGCCGGCGGCGCCACGCCCGAAGAAGCAGCCCAGAGCGCCCGCCAGGCCGTTGAAAAAGGCTTTACCGCCATTAAAACCACACCCTTCCCCCATCCCGTGCGCCTGCTCGAAACCCCGGCCAGGGTCGACCAGGTGGTGTCCCTGGTCGCCGCCATGCGCCAGGCCGTGGGATCGGGCATAGATATCGCCCTCGATTTCCACCGCGCCGCCACCCCAGCCATGGCCAAAGTCATTATCAAAGAATTGGAACCCCTCAAGCCGCTCTTTGTCGAGGAGCCCACCAAAATGATACCGGGCAGCGTCGACGCCCTGCGCGAAGTGGCGCTTTCAACCCACATTCCCATCGCCACCGGCGAGCGCTGCACCACCCGCTGGGGTTTTTACGAAATCTGCCACAAACAAGCCGCCGCCATCCTGCAACCCGATATCCGCCACTGCGGCGGCATATTGGAATTAAAAAAAATCGCCAACCTGGCCGAAATTCACGAAATTGCCATCGCCCCCCACTCGGCGGCTGATCCGCTGGGCATTGTCGCCTCGGTGCACGCCATGGCAGGTACCCCCAATTTCCTCATCCAGGAGTTTGGCGGCGGCACCGGCGCCGGTCTCTTCAAAGAACCGCTGCATTTTGTTGATGGTTTTGTCAACTTGCCCCAAGGCCCCGGCCTGGGCGTAGAAATAGACGAGGAAGGTTTAAAAGCCAACACCCACACCGGGGAGTGGCGCCAGCGCACCATGCGGCGCCATCCAGAAGACGACGCCTTTTCGGACTTTTAATCGATCTGCCGCAATTACTTGGGCGATTTCCTCAATAGTATAAGGCTTGACCACGGCCCCGTAAAACCCGTGCTCCCGGTAGTTGGCCAGGATGGGCTCTTTGACCGCTCGAAACAATGGCGCGCGTCTGGGGGTTGAGGACGCAGAGTTCCTCTATGGTTTCTTTAGCCCCAAGCCCGCCCGGTATGGTCAGATCTAATATCACCACGTCAAACGGATCACCGGCCTCCATTTCGCACCGATAGATGGCGAGCACCTCCTCGCCCCTGCCGGCGTACTCCACAGCATAACCCAGCGAATTTAACGCCCGTCCCGTCGCCTGCCGCAGGGCCGCGTCGTCGTCCATTTGGCCCTTGTCCACATCGACCGGCCAGAGGCCTGGGACAAACTCGTATAGGCAATTTACGTTGGAGCCGCGCAGCGCGAACGTGGCCGCCTCTTCAATGAGTTCACTGAGAGAAGTAGTGTACTTTACCGGGTCTTCCCCCTTGGCAAAAGTGAGCAATTGTTCGGTCAATTTGCGCGCCCGTATCAGCGATTTTTCGATGTCGCCAACAATGCTATCGGCCTCATCCCCCTCGCCGCCGCCCATTTTCATCAGAGAGATGTTCACCAGGACCGAAGAGAGGATATTGTTAAAATCGTGGGCAATACCTCCCGCCAAAAGGCTCAACGACTCAATGCGCTGGCCTTTGTGCAACTCTTCCTCCATGTGCTGTTGTTGGGTCACGTCGTGCACCACCAAAACTACGCCAATGGTCTGGTTGGAGTAGGCCTTTATAGGGGCACAACTACTGCGTACCAGCCGTTCTTTCCCACTGCGCGATACCAGTACAGAGCTGTGGGGCAATTCCACCGCGACCTGATTGGTCAATACCTCTGCCACCAGGTCGGGGCCTGGCTGGCGACTCTTCTCGTCTAGACCGCGGTAAACCTGCCCCAGGTCCAAACCGACCGCCCCCGCCTGACTCCCAACCGGTCAATTCTTCGGCCACCTTATTGAGCGAGACAATCTTGCCCTGCGGGTCGGTGGTAATTACTCCATCCCCTATACTGCCCAGCGTAACCGACGGGCGCTCCCTCTCCTCGGCCAGGCGCCGGTAGAGCAGGGCGTGGTCCAGGGCAATGGCCACCTGGTCCAAGAGCAGCTGCATCACTTCAATCTTGGTGCAGCATGGTCTGTTTGGCTACCGGCTCGCTGGCAGTAGCCAGAACGGCCAATAATCGTTCCCCCTTTTTCGGGATGAAATAAGACACTTTCTTGGAGGCCTGTTCGGGGCCTTCTATGCGCCTTTCAAAACGCTCATCCCAACCGTCGATCACCTCCATCTTGCAGGCGGCCGCGCAAACGTGGCAAATTTTAATGCCGCGTTCCGCGTCGAACCGCTGTACCGCCTCCAGCAGCCCCACGGCGCCTTCTTGCACCAGATCGTCCACGGCAATATCGATGCCGGCGCTCTGTAGCCACCCCTGCACCTCGCGGGCTGTATAAATCACCAACCCATAATATTCCATAACGTCGATCATTAGCGCAGCAGCAAAACCGGGCGCACCCAAGACGCCTCAGCCACCCTCAAATGATAAATATAGGAACCCGAGGCCAACGCCCGGCCTTGGCCGTTGCGGCCGTCCCATACAAAGCGATGTGTCCCCGCCGCCAATCTGCCGGAAAAAAGCATCCGCACGCGCTGGCCCAGCGCGTTGTAGATAGACAACTCTATCGATTCATCCCCACCGGTCGCCACCAGCGGCAGCACGCTGGATGCATTAAACGGATTGGGATACGCTGCGCCCAGTTGATATTGAGTGGGCAAGACAGGTCCCTCTTCGAGGACCGCAGTGACTTCCTCACTCTGAGCCCGCACCTCAATAGGCCCAAAGCCGCCGGCAAAGTGAACAAATCCGTCGCCAGCCCCCGTCAGTATCTCCAAATCGTAGACGCCAATCCGCCCCCTGCCAAAGCGAATGAGCGGTGCAAAGCGCCCGCTGTCGTTATCCGGCCAAAACTCCAGCGTGTCGCGTCCCACAAAACGGACCAACAAACTCTCAACGGTATCGCTCAACGCAGCAATCTCCACGGGGTAATCCCGCTCGACCTCAAAAACGCCGGGCATTGCGCCGCTAAAACGCAGGCCGGGAACATAATCGACCGGCACTTCCACCCGGGGCAAAAAACGCTTGGGCAGCGGCAAAGCCAGCGCCGCAACCCGGCCGCTCAGATCGGCCGTTAGCGGAATATCCTGCACCCCGGTCCCGCGCACCTCCACAAAAGCGACGCCCCGCGCCGGCATCCGACCTTGCACCCCAACTTCGTCGGTGCGGTATTGGCGCGCCACCGGCAAGGGCATCCCCCGCACCCCGTCTGTGCCCTGCAAGAGCGGCGAAGTGTAATTGAGTCGGGCGTGATCGAGCAGGCCCAGGTCACTGGCGTAAAGTTGCGTAGCCCAAAAAGCCAGCACCTCCTCAAACGATTCGCCCGTGGCCGCTTCTACATTGTCGCGGTCGGCCAGCCCCGTGCCCACCAGACGCAGCAACACGCCCTCGCCCATGCGGTCGACCAGACTGCGCACAAACAAATACGCCGCGCCGCGCTTGCGGTCGTCCAGCGAAGCGTCGCCGCCCAACCCTACGCTTTCGGGCGCGCGCAGAAATTCGCTTATATTGGCGCCGTTGCCCGAAATAGCATGCCCGGCCACTAAGTCTTCGGACCAGTGCGACAACCCCTCGTTAAGCCAGCTCTCCTCGGCGTCGCCGCCGCGCACCAGCACGTGCTGGTTAAAGTTGATCAAGTGCTGGAACTCGTGTACCAGGGTGGGCCGATAAGATGCCAACGGCAAAGAGGGAGACATGAACATAATATCCGTCAGATTGCCGTCGCCTCCCTTTTCTGGAGTGAGGACGGAGGAGGCATTGTAAAAACCGGCAATGCCCCCGGCGTCGTCCACCAAATGGGTAAAAAGAAAGCTCACCTTGCCGTCGCCATCTACATCCGACGGCGCCCCAAAAAAATTGACCGCGGTGGCAAAATCGGAGGCGCTAAACTCGTCCAGGACCCGCTGTATTTGCTCGGTATTTATATTGCCCTCGGCGGGCCGCAAATCGTCCA
>CAXGRO010000191.1:0-9575 GCA_964012055.1 uncultured bacterium | reverse complement strand
AGTTGGGGTTTGTGGGGCGGCAATTGGTGGGCGATCACGAGTTGGGGTTGGATCCGGAGGTGTTGGATACGCTGGCGTCGTTTAATCAGCGCAGTGTGTACACGACTCTGGTGTGGCGGCCTGGTGGTGGGGCGTTATTAAATCTGCCGATGATGTGTCATTTTGCCCGCTTAGTCGACGTTGCTATTTGGCGTTCTGCACACTTTGCTTCGCTGCTATGCGACCGGCTTCGCCGATGCCGTGCTCGTAGTTGGGGCTGAGCCATAATTCGGCGGCTTCTGCCTCGTAGCCGCCGGTGAATTCGCTCTGTGCGGTTGCTGTGCGCATCTGTTCTATGCTCATCCACTCGACTTCCATTCCGTTGGAAATTTCTAACTCGGGTGCTTCTTCAAAGGGGTAGGCGTAGATGCGGGACAGTTGTTCTTGTTCTGCAAAGTCGCCGATGTAGCTGGCCCAGGGGAGGTCGGCGCCCAATTGCTGGTGGGCGATTTCCTGCGCCCGGCCTACTAAGTTGGCGTGGGGGATGGGTTGGTCTGGGTTTATGGGGCCGCCGGGCAGGTGCCAGCCGTTGGGGCCGCGGGCGAGCAGGAATTGTTCGTTGTGTTCCAGCAGCAGGCGCACGTTGCCCAGGCCGCAATCGCCGTGGTGGGGCAAAAGGGAGCGGCCGTTGTAGGTTACCTGCTGGTGGGCTTTGTCGCTGAAGAGTTCGGGGCCGCAGGCGGGGGGGGCGTTGAGGGCACGGTACTTATTGTAGATGCCGTAGCGATCGTGCGGCGATTGGTTGGGGCCGGCTTCGTGCCAGGTGAACATATTCATCAGTAGGAGGTCGCCGCGTTTGAGTTGGGCGGGGTGCATGGGGGCGATTTGGTCGGCGCTTGAGCGTTGGATTTTGTAGACGCGGCCCTGGCGCGTTTTGCGGCTGATTTTGAAGGAGGCGGGCGAGAGGGCCAGGGGGCCGATTTCTTCGGTGAGGTCGACGAGGGGGGTGATGGCGAAGAGCCAGTTTATGGAGGAGCCGGCTTGCTGGTAGGTTTTATAATCCTGATGGGCGGTGGGGTGGGAGCCGCCGTAGTCGCCGCCGGTGCCTTTGGCGCCGGGGGTTTTGAGGTAGGCGACGCTGGCGGAGAGGGCGACGGGGCCGCCTAATAATGTTTGGGCGGCTTCTACTACGAAGGGGTGGGTGGCGATGTAGGTTAGGCCGGGGTCTTCGATGTAGCGGCTGTCGAGGATGAATTGGGTGGCGGGTTCGGGGTAGAGTTTTTTGCGGGTTTCGATGTCGGTGCGTTTTACGCCGCGCAGGACGGCTTCGGCTACCTGATCTAGTTCATTTTGGGAGTAGAGGTCGCGGACGATTACGTAGCCTTCGTTTTTGTACTGTTGAATTTGGTCCTGGGTTAGTTGGTCTGTCATTTTTTGTCCTGGTTTGTTCTGGGTTATGGGGGGGCGGGGACAGTCTGTTGGGGGGCCTGCCTCTGGTGTTTTGTGAGTCCCTCGGAGGCCTGCCCGGTCCTGCTCCCCCACAGCCCTGCGGGCTGTGAATCCCGGCCCCTTTTCCCCGGCATCATCCCCACAAAGCACCGCCGGCAAAACCCCCAACAGACCTATGGAGACCTGGGGGGAGGGGTGATCGTTTTCTTGGGTGTGTACGTGAGCAGGAGTTCTAGGCCTTTCAATAATATAGAGACGTTTTCTTTGTTTTTCGATACTATACGGATTTTTATTGTGTTTTCTTCCTGTTTTAGGGAGGTGGGGGGGAGGTCGAATTCTATGCTGGTGCCCTCTTGTTGGACTTCGACGATTTGGGTGGGGTAGTGGGTCCAGAATTCGGCGGCGATTTCTTGGCGGGGCCAGCCGTTGGGGGAGAGGCGGTGGGAGGGCCAGGGGAGTGGGTGGTCGTTGAATGTGAGGTTGAGCTGGGCGTCGGGGTTGAACTTGTCGAATCGGAGGGACAGGGTGCAGTGGTCGAGGGCGTCGGCGTTGGGGGCGTCGGCGATTTTTAGGTAGAGGAGTACGGGGGACTCTACGGTTGTTTCGAGAGTGATGGGGAGTTGGGCGGGGGGGCTGGCGTAGCGGAAGGTGGCTTCTATGTTGTCCACCGGGTAGGCGCAGTGGTAGGGGGTGGTAAAGCGGGCCGTCTGGTCGAGTTCGTAGCGTTTGTCGAGGTGCTCTAAAGCGGCGGGGTCGGCCAGTTGGTTGAGGACGCGGCGGTTCCACTCGGGAGGCATGGTGAAGAAATTGTAGAGGTAGATGCCGCTGGCGCCGGTGGACCAGAAGTGGGCGGCAATGGCGCGCAGGTTTTTTTCGTCGGCGTAGCGGGTGGATTCGATGCAGCCATAGACGGGGATGCGGTCGCGGCCGGCGGCGACGAATTCGGCGATGGGGGTTTCGTAGGGGATGAAACCGCCGCCGGCGGTGACGATATCTACCAGGTCGTTAGCCATCCAGTGGGCGACGTCGAGGCCGATGCGGGCGCAGTCGTACAGGGTGGGGGGGACGCGGACGGCCAACTGGATGGTGTGGTGGCGCTGGGCGGCGGCCTGGTTTAGGTGGGCGCGCACCTGGTGTATGAGGTCGGTCATGTAGTGGCGGTGCTGGTAGGCCTGAGCCGGGTGGAAGAAGGCAGGGTGGCGCATGAAGTCGAGTTCCAGGCCGTCCAGGTCAAAGCGGTCGAGTAGTTCGGCGATGATAGAGATTTTGTAGGCGCGGACCTGGGGCAGGGCGAAGTCGAGGCCGGTGCGCAGGCCGTATTCGGTGCTGCCGGGGGGGTATTGGTTGCCAGGGCGGCCGATGAGGTATCCGGGGTGTTGTTGGCGCAAGGTGCCAAAGGCGGGGGCGCTGGGGTCGACGTCGTAGTGGCTGTTCATGCGGACGCGGGGGAAGCATTGCAGGTGGGCGTTGCGGCAGAGGTCGAACAGGGTGGTGAGGGGGCCGCCGCAGGTGTCGATGAGGTGTTGCAGGTTGGCGGCGACGGTGGGGGACTCGGGGCCGGCGAGCTGGCCTATTTGGGTTTCGTAATTGTAGATTTCGTGGTCGCCTATGCTCCACCACAGGGCGGCGGGGGTGCCGGCGTAGGGGGCGATCATTTTTTCGTGGATGTCGGACGGGCTTATGGGGGGCTGGGTGGCGTTGAGTAGCCAGGCGTCGTCGGTGCAGATGATGGGCGGAGTGGTGGTCATATTGTCCCGGTGGGGTGCATTTGACAGGCTTGGGTTTTCTGTCTTAGGTTTTGCCCGCCAATTTCAACAAACAACTGGAGAAAATTTCATGCGACCCAACAAACTGCGCAAATTGCTCGACGAGGGCAAACCTTCTATTGCCACCCACGTGCATACCACCTGGCCGTCCATTGTCGAAATGCTGGGGCACACTGGATTGTACGACTACGTGGAATTTGTCGCCGAATACGGACCTTTTGATCTGTACACGCTCGACAATTTTTGCCGGGCGGTGGAGTTGTTCGACATGGGGGCGATGATCAAGGTCGATCAGGAGCCGCGCGGGTTTATTGCGCAGCGCGCCATTGGCGCGGGGTTTCAGAGCGTGCTCTACGCCGACAGCCGCTCGGCCGACGACGTGCGCGAGTGCGTGCGGGTGACGCGGGCCGACACGCCCGAAGACGGCGGCAGCCACGGGGTGGCGACGCGGCGGTTTACCTACCGCAGTATGGCGTATGGCGGCGAGATGACGTATGTGGAGGCGCTGCGCGAGGTGGTGGTGATGGTGATGATTGAGAAGGGTTCGGCGGTGGAGCAATTGGATGAGGTGCTGGCGGTGGAGGGGCTCGACATGATTCAGTGGGGGCCGTCGGACTACAGCATGAGCATTGGGCGGGCCGGCGAGGGCGGGGCGCCCGATATCAAAGATGTGGAGCGGCGGGTGATTCAGGAGGCGCTCAAGGCGGGGGTGCAGCCGCGCGCCGAAATCAGCACGCCGGACGAGGCCAAATACTATCTGGATTTGGGCGTCAGGCACTTCTGCATTGGCACGGATGTGACCATTCTGTTCAATTGGTGGAAGGAAAACGGCGAGGAATTGCGCAAGGCGGTGGAGGGGGCGTAGGGCGCGACGGACGCACGAGATGGCTTTTTGAGAAATTCCTGTTTTCTGGACTGGGCCGTGGGTTTGTCCAGGAAACAGGAATGATTTAAATTCTATATTTTATTAATACTGACGCCTATTCATGTAGGCGTTTTTTGTTTTTTTGTCCAGGAAACAGGAATTTGGGGGCAAAATATGGGGAATTTGTCCTGTTTTCTGGAATTTCGATTTTTGACGCAATAGAATAAAACTCTGTTACATAAGTGAAATCAATTACTTGGCGCTTGTTTTTGCGAGCGCCATTTTTGTGTTTGGCACGGCCTTTGCATAATGGGGGTGTTATATTGATCGGCTGCTATATTACAGTTTAATGCGGGCATTCAACCCAGGGATATGACTTTGCAATGAATTACTCTAGGTATCGGCTGATGACATCGGTGGTATCCTTTGCTGTGTCGGATTGCTGAATCCGGGTGCGGCACAGACGCTGTTTACCAATGTGAGCGAAGATATGCCCGATATGGGGGCATTCGCGGCCATAACTGTGGCCTGGGGTGACTACGACAGCGATGGTTGGACAGATCTGTATCTCGTAGACGACAGAAGGTTGAGCAGTGCGCTGGTGCACAACGAGGGTAACGGCCTTTTCTCCGAGGCAGTTTCCGTCCTGCCCGAGGATATCTCTTCAAAAAAACATAAAAGGGTATGGGGTGATTTTTGGCGACTACGACAACGACGGCGACCTGGATTTGTTCGTGCCGCGCGGTTCGTGGAACCAGGAGATCGCGGATGTGCTCTTGCGCAACGATGGGGGGATATTTGAGGATGTGGCGCAGGAGGCGGGGCTGCCCCAGGTGGTGCGCACCAGCAATGCGATCTGGCTGGATTTTGACCGGGACGGCCGGGACGATGCGGGGCGGGGGTGGTCAGCCGTATCTCATCCCTTTAAAACAGGGAGTCCTGGTCGTTCTGATGAATTATAATGATCATGCACCTCCACACGTTAATATAAGGTACCAGGGAAATTTTCGCAGCTATAGGCTCGATATCAGAACCAGAGACTGGCTCGAACCAGGTAGAATGTTACCACCTGCATTACGGCGGTTGGTTGAGACATGGGTGGAAGCACACGAAAAGGAGTTGCTTGTTGAGTGGGATAATGCCCGCTTGGGGCGACCTATTTCCATCGTGGGATAAAATTATGAAATGGACCGAATGGCAGAATCTGGCCGATGATGAGAGTCGGTGGGTTAATCACACAGAAAAAGGGTTATTAAAAGCCGAGTACCTGTCCGATTATTTATTGCGCTTGTGGTTTGAAGAAGAACTTGACGTATCTATTTATGAACTGGATTTTCAATCTTTGTTTGTAGAAGAAAATCCGGGCGGAGTATTCGAGTTGCTAAAAGATAAGCAGCGGTTTCAGATGGTACGAGGAGATTATGCCTTGATCTGGCCCAATCCCGATACTGGAGAGTACGATGGGCAGGCTATTGACCTGGCTCCCGAATGCGTGCGCTTTTTCTGCGAGCGATATGGCAAGCGGGTCAAAAAGGCAGATGAGAAACAGGTAGCCTGATACATAGATTGAGATAATACAGATTCATTATTGCTCAACCCCGCCCAATTTGATCGGCGGGGTTTCTTTATTCTCGCCGTTGGTCTGGCGCGTTTATCTCGGGATGCATACCTTACGGCGGTAACAATCCCAAATAACAACGAAAGGATATTGAATATCATGATCAAGATCGGTTGCAACTTCCTGAGTCTGAAAGACACCAGTGTTGAGGATTTTATCAAAACGGCCTACGATTTGCGTCTCGACGTGGTCGACTTCCACCAACGAGCTTTTGATGGGATGAGCGATGAGGAGTTGGGTAGAATCAAGTTGCTGTGCCTCAAGCACGGGTTGCCGATCGGTTATATCGGGGTGAGCGGTTTGTTTGTGGGCAATGCGGAGGAGCGCCAGGTGCACGCGCAAAATTGCAAAGAGGCGGTGGATCTGGCGTTTTTTCTGGGCTCGCCGATCATTCGTTTGTTTTGCGCCGTCATACCCGAGAAGAACGGCGACGGCGACGACCCGTGGCCGGCGATGGTTGCCGGGTATCAGGAGGTGGCGGATTACGCGGCCACCAAGGGCATTTCGGTGGGGTTGCAGAATCATCCGTCCACCGGCGACGATATGTTGCGGATTCGCAGTGAGACGGATCGGGAGAATTTTAATTTTATCATGGATACGGGGCAGTGGGTGGGGTCGCCGGGGGGGTATGAGAAGGAGCGCACGGAGGTGGATTTTTATGGGTTTATGGAACAGACGGCGCCGTATGCGATGTATATTCGCACCAAGTTCTATAAAATTGAGGGTGGGACGGAGGAATGGATTGATTATGGGCGGATTGTCCCGATAATCAAGGGGGTGGATTACAATGGGTGTATTTCTATTGTTTATGAGGGGCAGGAGGAGGATAGGGTGGAGCAGGTGAGGAAGGCGGCGGTTTATTTGCGAGAGCATCTAGGGTAGATTTCGTTGGCTTGGGACGCGGAGAGGGGGTAGTCTCGACGCTCATTCTCGCAGTCCATCCATGGGCTGCTCCGATTCATTACCCCCTGCGCCGCAATTCTGCGGCTCCGGGTAATGAATCCCGCTCTGAGACTACCCCCTCTCCGCTTATACTACGTTGGCGTAGTAAATGGCGTTTAAGCGATGCTATCACAAGGAGGGGAGAGAATGGGTGCGAGGGCATGGGCTATGAGGGGTGATTGGTTTGAAGATTAAGAAGCTGACAGAGTATGTTGGGGCCGAGGTGGAAGGGGTGGACATTACTGCGCCTATTGACGAGGAGACTTTTGTGCAGTTGCGGGAGGCTTATTGTCGGTATGGGGTGTTGGTTTTTCATGGGCAGGAGATTACGGACGAGCAGCATACGGCGTTTAGTGAGGGGTTTGGGGTGTTGGAGATGACTATACCGAGTGATCCGATTGGGGATGGGGGGCCGGTGGGGGTGATTACCAATGTGGACGAGGGGGGGGAGCTTATATTGCCGGAGGATGAGCGGATGTTGTATCAGCGGGGGAATGCGTTGTGGCATTCGGATGGGTCGTTTCGCAAGGTGCCGTTGCGGGGGTCGTTGTTGGCGGCCAAGGCGGTGCCGCCCGAAGGGGGGGAGACGGAATTTGCCAGTTTGTGCGCGGCGTATGCGGCGTTGCCGCAGGAGAAGAAGGACGAAATCGAGGGGTTGGTGGCCGAGCACAGCATTGCGCATTCGCGGGCGCAGATCGCGCCGAATTTGATGAGCGATGATTTTCTCCGGGATACGCCGCCGGCCGAGCACCCGCTGGTGCGCACGGTGGTGGAGACGGGGGAGAAAGCGCTGCTGGTGGGGTCGTACACCACGCGCATTATCGGCTGGCCGCTGGAAGAGGGACAGGCGTTATTGCGGGAGTTGCTGGAGTGGGCGACGCAGCCGCAATTTGTCTACCGGCACCACTGGCAACTGCATGATCTGGTGATGTGGGACAATCGCTGTTGTTTACACCGGGGGCGGCCCTGGGACGGGCATCAGTACAGGCGCATTATGCATCGCACCACCCTGGCCGGCGATGGGTTGGTGTGATTGTAGCCTCAGTCGATCCAGAAAGAATAGAGTTTGGCCTGGTGCAGGTGGAAGGCCAATCTGATATAGCGGCCTTTTAATTCTCCTAGATTCTCTCGTTGTTGCCAACTTACCCTACCTTCAGTCGTATCGATTGAGACGCCGTTGCAATTGGCCTCTTCAAAATTGGGCACTTCGCTGGCGTTTTCTTCCAGTACTGCTACTTTGACATAACCGCCGTTTTCGACGTTGGCGTTGACGTGCAGGTTGCCTTCGCCCTCAAAGACAAATGAGCGGGTGATGACCAGGCCGGGGTCGGTGCCGGCGTTGAGGGAGGCGAAGCCGTCGCGTCTTAGGGTGCCCAGGCCGCCGGCGTATTGCCAGCGGCCTTTGTCGCTGCGCTCCAGGCCTGCAAAGTCGGTGGTGCCGCCGTAATTGGCGTAGTAGTAGAACCACAGTTTGTCGTCTTGCAAAAGCGGGGCGCCGGTGTTGCTGGTATTGCACATGCGGATGTAGTGGGCGTCCCAGCTGTCGCCTTCGCCGTTGGGAATGAAGGGTTGGCGGTCGCCCAGGTAGAACCAGGTGTGGCCGTCGCGGCTGCCGGCCAGGACAATCCAGTTTTTCTTGGTGATCCAGTCGGTGTTAGGGTGCGGGAAGTAGGCGGTCATCGACAAACAACCCAGCCACATACTCTCGTAGGGCCAGCCGTTGGCTTCGTAGATGCCGTACATGCCAAAGGTCTGGGCGTCTTTCATATCGGGGTAGGCGTAGAGGCGGGGAATGCCCCAGTGGATGAGGTCGTCGCTCTCGCTCCACAACACGGCGCGGGCTTCGTTGCACGGCTGAAAGCGGAAGTCGGGGCCGATAAAACATTTGGCGTGGGCGATGTATTTTTTCAGGACCGGGTCCCAGCGCGTGTTTAAGACGTCGCCAATGCCTGTGGGGCGGTGCATGGGGGTGTAGACGTGGGACTGCGATTTTTGCAGACTGGTGTCGGTTTCGTAATTCCACTTTATCCCGTCCGCCGAGGTGTGGAGCTCGTAAAAACTCACCTGCTCGGGAAATTCTTCCTGCCGCACGTACTTGCTGGTGAGTTCTACGTATTCCCCTTTCTTGTAATAGCCCCCCTGTTTTTTTAGGTAGGGCCAGGTGACCGGTTGGGAGCGGCGGTGCCCGCCCAATATCATTTTCCAGCGCCGCTGCGGGTCGGGGTCGTCGGGCTCAAAGAACAGCCCGTGCACCTGGCCGTGCGGATGGACCACGTTGTTGGGACCGGCCCTGTAGCCTTGCGGGTCGTGGGACAGGTCGCAGACGTTGAGGTCGGGGTGTTCCCAGTGGATGCCGTCCTGTGAATAAGATAGGCGCACGCAGCTGGTACTCTTGAATGTCTTGGAATACATGCGAAAACCCTCATCGTCGCGGTGCAAGTAGAGGGGCCAGTCGTCTTTAAACAGGGGGTTGGCCGGGTGTTTGTCGACGGCGTGCAGCTGCCGTTGCACGCCCGCTTGGTGGGCGATGAGGTAATCGTCGACAAAGAGCTGGCGCTTGTGGTCCAGCTTTATCTTCCACAAGGAGAGGTCCTCAGGATGCATGATTTTTTCGTTGAGCAATATGCTGTAGCCGGCGGGCCATTGCGAGTAGTCGGTTGCGGGGGTGGGCAGGGTGCCGTGTTCGCGGTCCCAATCTTCCCAGCGCGACATGGGGTAGACTTTTTTGTTGGCCAAAGTTTTTTCCTTAGTGAGAATGGCTTTGAAGAAGGGTACTAAGTCCACATGGTCAGCACAAGAGACTCCATAGATTGATGATGAGCATAGAATAGCGTATTTTGTTTCGTCGTAACAATCGAATAACGCAGTCACAATATATACGCTCACTTGAGCGGTGAGGGGGGGGCAGCTCCGAGGCATAACCCTCTCTGCCGCGTCCTGCGGCAGAGAGGGTTAT
>CAXGRO010000190.1:0-9579 GCA_964012055.1 uncultured bacterium | reverse complement strand
GGCGCCGTCGGTGAAGAGCGGCTCGGCCACGCTGTGTACGGCCCAGACGCCCGGCGCCAGTACGCCGTTGACGCCGGTGTCGGCGGCCAGGGCGGCGGCCAGATCACCGGGTGTGCTGTCTTCGGCTAGGCCTTCGAGCCCGTCGCCGCTATCGGCAACGCCGTCGGTGAAGAGCGGTCCGGCGCTGGAGTGTACTACCCAGACGCCCGGGGCCAGCGGCGTGGTACTGTCGTTGTTATTTTGGATTGTGACCGTGAAGCCGGTGGCCCCATCAGACGTTATGGAGACCGTGATAATGTCTGTTACGGCGCCGTAGTCGAAACCGTCGTCTACCATCTGCACGTAACAGGGGAGGACATCCATGCAATTTGTTATTGACGTGCACCTGCACTCGCGCTACGCGCGCGCCACTAGCCGCGACCTCAACCCCGAAAATTTGCACAAGTGGTCGGCGCTCAAAGGCATAGGCGTGGTGGGCACCGGCGACTACACCCACCCCGAGTGGTTTGCCGAATTGCAGGAGAAGTTGGAGCCGGCGGAAGAAGGGCTCTACCAGCTCAAAGAGGCGTGGCGCAATCCGGTGGACGAGGAACTGCCCCAGCGCTGTCGCGGCCAGGTGCGTTTTATGCTGTCGGTGGAGATCAGTTCGATTTATAAAAAAAATGGGCGCACCCGCAAAATACACAACATCGTCATCTTGCCCAGCCTTGCCGCCGTGGCCGAACTCAACCGGCGCCTGGGGGCCATTGGCAATCTAAAAGCGGACGGGCGGCCCATATTGGGGCTCGACAGCCGCGACCTCTTGGAAATCTGTTTGGAGGTGTGCGAGGACGTGCTGTTTATACCGGCGCACATCTGGACGCCGCACTTTGCGGTGCTGGGGGCGAGCTCGGGGTTTGACAGTTTGGAAGAGTGCTACGAAGACTTGCTGCCCCACATTTTTGCGGTGGAGACCGGGCTGTCGTCGGACCCGCCCATGAACTGGCGGTTGGCGGAGCTGGACCGCTATTCCATCGTCTCCAATTCGGACGCCCACTCGCCGCAGAAATTGGCGCGCGAAGCCAGCTGCTTTGACACCGAGTTGTCTTATGCGGCCATCTACGCGGCGTTAAAAGCGCGCGACCCGCAGCGCTTTACCGGCACCCTGGAATTTTACCCGGACGAGGGCAAGTACCACTACGACGGGCACCGCAAATGCGGCATAAGGTGGAAGCCGCAGCAAACCCTAGACGTCGACGGCATCTGCCCCAAGTGCGGGCGCAAACTCACCGTGGGGGTGCTGCACCGGGTGGAGTTGCTGGCCGACCGGCCCGAAGGGGCCGACCCGGAGATCAAACGCGATTTTGAATATTTGATTCCGCTCGACGAAATCATCGGCGCTTCCATAGGCGTGGGGCCCAAAAGCAAGAAAGTGCAGGGCATTTACCACCAGCTGCTGGAAGAGTTCGGTCCCGAGCTGCACATCCTGCGCCGGGTGGACAGCGAACAGATCGCCCGCAGCGGCGAGCCACTGATAGCCGAAGGCGTGCGGCGCATGCGCAGCGGCGAGGTGGAGATATTGTCGGGTTTTGACGGGGAGTACGGCACCATTCGCGTTCTTAGCGATGCGGAGCGCGCGCAACTTAGGGGGCAGACCTTGCTCTTTGAAATGCCGGTGGTAGAGGCACCGGAGGAAGAGAACGAGGTGTTGCCGCCGGTGGAGTTTGCAGCAGAAGGGGCGGTGTCCGAGACAGCGGCGGACGGTTTGGACGAGGCCCAGCGCCGCGCCGTAGAAGCCGCAACCGGGCCCTGCGTGGTGGTGGCCGGTCCCGGGTCGGGTAAAACGCGGACCCTGACGCGCCGCATCGCCCACTTGATTGAAAAGCGGGGGGTGGGGGCGGCGCAAATTATGGCGGTGACTTTTACCAATCGGGCGGCGGCTGAAATGCGGCAGCGCCTGGAGCACTTGCTGCCGTCGTCGTCCGCGTCGGACGCCTTGACGGTGGGCACCTTTCACCGCGTGGCGCTGGAGCTGCTGCGCGATTGCGGCGCCGCAGAGAAGACGGTGTTGGACCAGGTGGAGGCGCGCGGGGTGTTGGAACAGGCCCTAGAAGACGCGGAGCTATCGCTGCGGACCGGGGCGGCGCTGGACGCCATTTCGCTGGCCAAGGCGGCGGCGCAGCGGCCGCAGGAGGTGGAGGGAGACTTGGGGTTGGCCTATCGGGTTTACCAGGACCGATTGGCGGCGTTTGGGGCGCGCGACTACGACGACATTTTGCTGGACTTGCTGACCTTGTTGGAGAACGACGCGCAAATACTGGAGCGTTTGCGCGCCCGCTTTGCGCATTTGCTGGTAGACGAATTTCAAGACGTCAACGCCGTGCAGTACCGGCTGGTGAAATTGCTGGCCGGCGCCGGCCAAGGGCTTTTTGCCATTGGCGATGCCGACCAGGTTATCTACGGTTTTCGCGGCGCCGAGCCGCGCTACTTCGCCCATCTGCTGGAAGATTTTCCGCAGGCGCAGCGCGTTCACCTGCAAACCAACTATCGCTCGAGCGCCACCATTGTGGAGGCCGCCACCGAAGTGATCCAGCACAATGCTGGGCGCCTGCCGCTGTACCTGCAGCTGGCGCAAGCGGCGGGGCCGCAGATCCGCCTGCTCTCGGTGCTGGGCGAGACGGCCGAGGGCATTGCCGTGGTGCGGGAGATCGGTCGCCAGGTGGGCGGCGCCGACATGGTGCAGGCCGATCAACAGACGGGCGCGGACGGGGCGCGCAGTTTTGGCGACTTTGCCGTGCTCTTCCGCACCGGCCACCAGGCCAGAAATTCTGGAGCAGTGTTTTTTGCAGGAAGGGCTGCCCTACCACCTCATCGGCCAAAAGGGTTTTTTGGATGCCGAAAGCGTGCGCCAGGCGCTGGCGCTGTGCCGTTTTATTGTGCACCCGCAAGACGGGCTGCGCCTGCTCATTTAACTCGGGCGCGGCGGCCTTAAAGCAGGTGCGGCAATGCCTGGACCAGGAGGGGGTGCTGGCACCGGCGCTGCTGCAAGAGCGCGTGCCGGCCGTCGCCGCCAAGGTGCAAGAGTTGGTCGCCGCCGGGCAGCGCTACGCGGCGCTGGCAGACAGTGCGGGAGCGGGCGCCATGTTGCGCAGCTGGTGGCGCGAAGGTGGGCACGACGACGATGCCGACCTGGAACAGTTGGCGCAAGTGGCGGACGGGGCGAGCGGGTTGGAGGCGTTGCTCGACACCGTGTTGCTGGGGCTGGAGGCCGACTACGAGCGCTGCAGTGGCAAAGCAATAGAAGAAGAGGCGGTCAAGCTGATGACGCTGCACGCGGCCAAGGGCCTGGAATTTCCGGTGGTGTTCATCTGCGGCGCCGAGGACGGTCTGGTGCCGCTGCGCGACAAAAACGCCGACCTGGCGGAGGAGCGCCGCCTGTTTTACGTGGGGCTGACGCGGGCGCAGGAGGAACTGGTCTTGCTGCACTGCCACAGCCGCGTGCGCTACGGCCAGCGCCTTGAGCCGGTGGTCTCACCCTACGTGCGCGAAATTCCGCCCGACTTCTTGGTGAGGGAAAAAGTGGAAGTGCCGCAGCGGCAAGAGGCCATTGAACAGCTGTCGCTGTTCTGAGCGGCGGCTTTTGAGGGCGGGCCGGCGGCTGCCCACTGTTCAGATCTAACTTCGTCCGACTCAATCGTATTCGAACATCACGTCGTCTGGGTTGCTTCTGTTGCCGCCCGTGGTTTGGTACAGCTGCATGGCCGGGAAATTGCTCTCGTTGGTAAAAACAAAAGTGCCCAAACAGCCCTGCGCCCGGCCCAATTTTCTAAGTTCCTCGACTAATGCCTTGCCGACGCCTTTGCGGCGGTGCGTTTTAACGACGTCGATTGAATACAAAAAGAGTTCGGACTCGTCTCTGTCCCAGCGGTCGAGTACGTAGGCGATGAGTTGGCCGACGGGCTCGTCGCCCATTTCCGCCGACAGTAGGATGTTTTGGGGTTGGTCCAAAAAGCGGACGATGGTTGCGCGGTTGGGCACGACGTCCCAGAAAAGCGCCACGCTTTTTCGGGCTTTTTGCCAGTCGTCTTTGCCGAGGCGCTTGATGGAAATCTGGCTCAATGGGTCGTCTCCTCCTAGCCGGTCCCGTCTCTCACAGTTGTATGGTTAGCACTGCAATTCCTCCTGGAGAACTCGATAAAACTCGTCTCTGGCTTTGCGTTCGATCCAGGGTTTGTGGCCGCAGTTCTCCAGCAAAATAAAACGCAAGTCGTCGAGTGCGGCAGACAGAGGTTCCTGTACTCCGATGGCCGGATGGGGATCACAGTCGCCGTGGATCGCCGCCACCGGACACTGGATGTATTCGCTGAGTTGCAGGAGTTTTCCGCTGACTCTCAGTTTAGCACCGTCTTTCCACACGCTTTGGAAGATGTCGGCTCGAACGTCGATTTCTGTGGATTCGTCCGGCATGGGGTCGTAGGCGCTGGCTTTTTCGAACAGTGATCCAATGCGTGCCATTGCCGCGTTTTTTGCGGCGGCGTCCAGACTTTCCATAGTTTTGGTGAGCGACTCTACCTCTGCTCTTTCCTCGGAGCTGAGCCGTTTTAATTTGGTCTCCCGCATTCCCGGCGTGTATTTCTGCTCAAAGGGGCCGCTGCCGACGAGTATTAACTTGCGCACCAGTCCAGAGTACTGGGCCGCTAGGATAAAAACGAGCCAGGCGCCCCAGGAGAAGCCGACGAGAGTGACGGGTAGATCGCCGTTTTCTTATAGCACAATTTTAAATTCCTCAACCTGTCCCTTCAACGAGATGGCGGTCTGGATGGGTTCTAAGACGCCCCGGCTGGAAAAGAGTTGGCGCGCTACCAGAGCCATTTCTCCCCCAGCATCCGGACCGCCGTGGACGACGGCCAGGGAGAAAGGCACACTTCCGTATTTTCTCAAATTATGCATGTAGAAACGTCGCCGCTCAGGCCGATTGCTCCGGATTCAGCAGGGTGGCGATGTGCACCGCCTGGAAGAGGGTGGCGGGCTCCAGCTGGGTGCGCAGGGCGCGCTTGCGCGGCAGCAGCGTGGTTTCGCCCAGCATGGGCGGCGAGACCACCACCTCGACCAGCCCCGGGCCGATGTCGAGGTTGCCCCGGGGGCATTTGGGCCACAGCGAGTGAATGCCGCGGAAGGCCATGGGCACAATGACCACGTCGGGCGGCAGCTGCGCAAAGAGGGCGTGCTGCATGGGCAGGCACTGCAGGGCAAAGGCCGAAGTGGTGCCGGCGCCGTAGATGACGCCCGGTCGCTCGTCCAAGAGTTGGGCAAAGCGGCGGGCCGGGTTGCCGGTGTCTTTGGAGTGGTGCAAAATGACGTGGCCGCAAATCGTCTCTAATATGCGGTCGACTTCCTCGGGCGCAAAACCGATGAGCGAGAAGCGCAGCGGGCCCAGGCCCACCATGGCCGGCTCGGTGAGGCGGGCGCGGGCCAAAATGGCGCCGGGCACCGGCTTTTCCCAGCCCATGGCCTGCAGCAGTTCGGGCGACTGCAGCACGTAGTTCATAACCGGGTGGTCGAGTACGCTCTGGTGGGTGGGAAAGAAGAGGATTTTGTGCTTGCCGCCGCGCAAGTCGATGTCGGCGGCAACCTCGGCAAAGAGCGGATCGACGACCACCTTTACCTCCACCCCGAATATTTCCAGGCTTTTGGTGCCCCACTCTATGTCCTGGTGCCACGATTGCTCCAGGCGCTGTGCCTCGTCGAGCCCGGCTTTTTCGAGGGCGATCTTTTGCCGCCCGATGCGGCGGAAGAGACCGGCCCAGCGCAACAGGCGGGCGCGGCGTTTCCACGACGAGAGGTTTTGGCGCCGCCCCACATGCGCGTACTCGTCAAAAATACCGGCCGCCGCGCCGCGCAAGAGGGGCGGGATTTCGATCTCGGGCACGGCGTCTAAACCGCGGGCGCGGCGGCGCAGGGCGTTGGCGCGTTCGATGAGCGTGCGGGTCAGGTCGATCATGTCGCGTGTCAAATAGCTGTACTCCTGGCCGTACCAGTAGTCCTTGGGCCGAATTTGTGCTGGGTCTTCTTGGTGGGCCTGAAGGAATTTGAGCAGCATGGCCTGGGCCAGGCGCACGTAGCGCAGCAATTTGTCGTGCCAGCGCTGGCGCACCCGGTCGCGCAATTGGTCCAGTAGCCACTCTAGGTCGGTGACCGCTTTGAGCACGGAGATGCCGAACCAGATGAAGTTGCTAAAGGTGTTGTAGCGAATGGCCAAATGCTCGCCGGCGGCCAGGTGGTCTACCACGCATTCGGCGCTGCGGCTGAGGATGGCGGCCAGCGAGTCGCTGGCCGATTGGCCGTCGACCGCGTAGGTGTAGTTTTCCTTGCAGCGGGGGTCGTCGCCGCCGTCCTCCTGCAATTTTTCGGCCACCGCCTGGGCGTGGGAGCGCGGCGTGCGCGTCACCCCCCACTGTACCAGGGCGGCTTCGCCGTCGTCCATGGGAAAGGGGTCTTCGCGGCCCAGGGCGCGCAGGTAGAAGTGCTGGTACAATTGCAAAAAATCGCGTTCTGAGCCGGCGCCGCGCTCGACGAATTGGCGGCGCACCTGTACGTAGGTGCGGTTGGCGCGGTGGTAGGCGGGCAGGGATTGGGCGTAGCGGGCGTGGGCTTCTTGCAGGCGTCGCTGGCGGCGGGGGGGGATGCCGTCGTGAATGTGGTTGATGAGGCGGCGGCGCTGTGCCAGGCCCGCCGCGTCTAGGGCGTCGCTGGCGGGCCAGCTCAACTCGGCTTCATCCCAATCGGCAAAGTGGCCGTCCGAGCGGGCCACCTGGAGTAGCTGGCGGGCGGCTTCGTCGTAGTGCCCCAAAGGCTCGTCGATGTCGAGGCGGGAAAGTACTTCTTCTGGGTCCACAGCGCTCAATTGTCGAGCACCTGGCGCACCATCAGCATCAGATCGTCGGGCACAAACGTTTTTTGCAGGAAGGGCACTTTGGACTCCTGCACTCCGTGGCGCACGACGGCGTCGCCCTGGTGCAAGTGCTCCAGCACGTTGAGAGCTTCCTGGTAGACGCCGTCCACCGCCTCGGTGCGCGCCACGGCGTCGCTGAGCTGGTAAATGGCCTGCATTTGGCCAAAGCGGCGCTGCAAATCTTCGTTGGCCTGGGCCAATTGGGCGGTGCGCTCCTCCACTCTGAGCTCGAGCTGGTCGTGGGCATTTTGTAAATCTTTCTCACCCTGGTGTTTGGTGAGCGTAATTTCGATGCTGGTGTGCAGTTCTCGGTCGTTGAAAGGTTTGAGCAGGTAACCGAAGGGGCTGGTGTTCTTGGCCCGCTGCAGGGTGCTCTCGTCGGAATAGGCGGTGAGAAAGATGACGGGCACGTCAAAGCGCTCTTTAATGCGCTCGGCGGTTTGCACGCCGTCCAATTCGCCCTGGAGCATGATGTCCATCAGCACCAGGTCTGGCTGTGTGGCTTCGACTTGTTCGATGGCCAACTCGCCGTTGCCCACGGTGGTGGGGACCTGGTAGCCGAGGTTTTGCAGGCGACTCTGGATGTCGAGCGCGACAATACTTTCGTCTTCGACGACTAAAATGTGCGTCATGGCCGTTGTGTGTGCACGTTTGGCAAAAGAGTGGATACGCTTTCGGAATGTTGCTCGTTACAGCCCTAAATATCAATACTGTGGACACTTTTTATAAGTCATTGATAAATAACGGCTTAGACAAATAGACATTGAAATTTGTAACTTGTTGATAAATAATCACTTACTAATTTCAACCTTACAAAAATCCGCTCAAAATCGAAAAAGTGTCCACAGTATTGAAATATACAATATAAGAGTAGAAGTAAAAATACAATGCGGCGATGTCAAGGACGTTTAGGTATAATGGCACCGGATTGTTTATATTTGTAACTCGCGTACCAAATGGCGGATAAGGAAAATTAATGCGAATTGTACTACTCGTCGCTCTGCTGCTTTCCACCCTGTACTGCGAGCCGGGCGGCGCCCAAGAATGATCACATGGTGGGGGGGCAGTTGGCGTTTTTCTTTTAGACAATGAAGACTGTATTTCTGCTTTTTGTTTGTGAGGCGTTGACGCGGACGGCGGCTATTGTGGTGTTGGCGACGATGGCGTTGGCGGGGCAGGGGTTGGCGCCGCACAAGACGCTGGCTACGGTGCCGCTGGCTTGCGTGCCGGTGGCGACGATGATTACTACGGTGCCGGCGGCGCAGATGATGCGTCGGTTTGGGCGCAAGCCGGGGTTTGTTTTGGGGACGTTGTTGGGCGTGGTGGGGGGGCTAGTGTGCGCCTGGGGGGTTTATGCGGGGTCGTTTGTGTTGTTGTGCGTGGGGGCCGTAGGGATTGGGGCGGTGAATGGGTTTGCTACGTATTACCGCTTTGCCGCGGCCGAGGTGGTGGACGAGGAGAGGCGCAGTCGCGCTATTTCGCTGGTGATGGCGGGGGGCGTGGTGGCGGCGGTGGCCGGGGCGCAGTTGGCGGCCTGGTCTAAAGATTGGTTGGCCCACGCTTTTGCGGGGTCGTTTGTTTGCATTGCCCTAGTTCAGGGTGCGATTTTATTGGTGCTGCTTTTTACCTGGCTGCCGCGGCCGCAGGCCGAGGAGTTGGGGGACCAGGGGCGGCCGTTGGGAGAGATTGCGCGGCGGCCGGCTTTTGCCCTGGCGCTGCTGGGGGCGTTGACCGGGTACGGGGTCATGTCGCTGTTAATGCACGCCACGCCGCTGTCGATGGGGCGGCACCACCACAGCTTTGTCGATACCACCCGGGTAATTCAGTGGCACGTGCTGGGCATGTACGTGCCCGCTTTTTTTACTGGCCACCTGATCCGCTGGGCGGGCGAGGTGAAAGTGATGCTGGCCGGTGTGGTGGTGCTGGTGGGGTCGGTGCTGGTCAATACGGGCGGGCGGGCGGTGGGGTATTACCTGGTTGGTTTGTTATTGCTGGGGGTGGGGTGGAATTTTCTCTTTGTGGGGGGGACTTCGCTGCTGACCACAACCTACCAACCCAACGAAAAAGCCAAGGTGCAGGCGGCCAACGATTTTCTGGTTTTTGCGGTCATGGCCGTCTCGTCCTTTGCCGCCGGTTCGCTGGAGGAATTGGTGGGGTGGAAGGCGCTCAATTGGGGCGTGCTGCCGCTTTTGGGCATGGTGGCGGTGCTCATTGCGGTGTTGCGGCGCAGTCTTAGAGAAATTTGAACATAAAATAGCGAAACAGCAGGGCGCCAGCGGCCGGAAAATGCCCTCCTTGCCCTTTTAGACTTTCCATAAGAGAGGCGATTGGGTATTCTCTAAGTAAATCTACTTAGAAATGCCGGTTTCGCCGCAAGGAATCAGCAGGCATAGGAGAGGGGTAAGATTGCTAGATTGGCAGCGCGTTTGGGTCGCTGGGGCCAGGGGGGTGTTCGTCTCAACCGACGGCATCGAGTGGGACTGCGTCGGCGCAAATGATTTTAAGGTCAATGCGGTTCAGTGCCGCCGTGACCGCGCGGTAGCGGGTTGCGAATGGGGCATGTGGGAGGTGCAGGCCGATGGCCGCTGGGTGCTGCCGCCCGAGTTTGGTCGGTGGAAAACGGTGTATGGCTACTTCAATAGCTGGAG
>CAXGRO010000189.1:0-9584 GCA_964012055.1 uncultured bacterium | reverse complement strand
CGCCTCCTGCCGTTCGCCCAATGCCAGTGTACCCTGGCAGTTCCAGGCCCAGCGCCCCGACGTCGACCACTTCAACCGCGACTTTATGCCAGAACAAGCCCACGGCGGCACGCAGATCTGCCGCATCGATATCGACGGCAGCAGCCAGGCACTCACCGACAGCCGCGATTCGATATGGGACTTCCGCCAGAGCGAATCCACCGACGCTGCTCTTTTGCTATTCTGCCGCGCCCCCACCGGCGACTCGCCCGCTATATGGATAGCCGACAATCAGGGACGAGACGCGCGCCAACTGACCAAAGGCTGGGACGACCTTGGAGTCGACCACCCGCGCTGGATGCCGTAACGATCTATAAATCCCGTATCGAAGGAATGCACTATGAGTCGCCCCAACGTCCTCTTCATCATCGCCGACGACCACCGCCACAACGCCATCGCCGCCTGTGGCGACCCCGTAGTGCAAACACCCCACCTCGACCAGCTCATCGCTGCGGGCACCCGCTTTAGCCGCAACTACATGATGGGTGGTTTGAGCGGCGCCGTCTGCATACCCACCCGCGCCGCCGTGCACACCGGCTGCAACCCCTTTGCCGCCGCGCTGGCCAGCAACGACTCCCTCGACGCATCCACTCTCAACCCGCAAAAACCCCTGCTGGCTGAAACCTTCCGCAACGCCGGCTACCACACTTTTGCCACGGGCAAGTGGCATAACTGCCGCGCCTCCTTCGCCCGCAGTTTTGCCGGCGGCGCCAACATCTTTTTCGGCGGCATGAGCGACCACGACAAGGTACCTCTGCACGACTTCGACCCGGCGAGACAATACCGCGACGAAGACCGCTATATCGGCGACGGCTTTTCCACAGAATTGTTCAGCGCCGCCGCCTGCGATTTCCTGCGCGACTACCAGGGCGGCGACCCGTTTTTCCTCTACCTGGCTTTCACCGCCCCCCACGACCCGCGCACCCCGCCGCCACAATACGCCGACCTCTACAACCCACAAGAAATCCCCCTGCCGCCCAACTTTGTCCCCGAGCACCCGTTTGACAACGGCGACATGCGCTTGCGCGACGAGGTGCTGGCCGATTTCCCCCGCACCAAATCAGAAATTCAACACCACATCGCCGACTACTACGGCATGATATCCCACATGGACGCCCACATCGGCAAAATACTGGCCACCTTGCAAGAAAGCGGCCGGGCGCAAGACACCCTAGTAGTCTACACCGCCGACCACGGCTTGGCCGTGGGCCAGCACGGCCTGCTGGGCAAACAAAACATGTACGAACACAGCGTCTCCGTACCGCTCATCCTGCGCGGCCCCCAGGTCCCCCAAAACTCCACAATCGAGGCATTGAGTTTCACCTACGACATCTACCCCACCCTCTGCCAACTGGCCGACCTGAAAATCCCCCAGACAGTGGAAAGCGAAAGCCTGGTGCCCTTATTAAACGGCGACAAAGAACAAATCCGCGAAACAACTTTTTCAATCTACAAAGACATTCAGCGCATGGTCTCCGATGGACGCTGGAAGCTGATTCGTTATTATAAATCAGCTAAGGATGATGCCGGTAGCGACTGCCTACAATTGTTCGACTTACAAAACGACCCCCACGAATTAAACGATTTGTCCACTCAAGAACCGGACCATCTCCAACGCCTGGCCACAGAATTAAAAACATGGATGCAAAAAGTAGACGACCCCCTCAAATCCCATCCTCTACTACTCAATTGAACCAGCGCAGTCATCAAACCACATGCCCACTGGCGCTTGGGGGAGGCGGTTTTACCGGCGGTGCTTTGTGGGGGTATGCCGGGGGCAAGGGCGGCCTGCCCCAAGCGCCCCAAGCCCACGCCAACCACTAGACCACCCCCACGCACCCAATAACTACAATACCCCATAGATGTCACCCCCCAAAAAAAACATAGGCATCCTCGCCCACGTCGACGCCGGTAAAACCACCCTCACCGAAAACATGCTCTACCTCAGCGGCAGCACCCGCTCCCTAGGCAACGTCGACAAAGGCACCAGCCTATCAGACGCCCTCGAAGTAGAAAAAAAACGCGGCATATCGGTGCGCGCCTCCACCCTCTCCTTCCCCTGGAAAGACGTCCAAATCAACCTCATCGACACCCCGGGCCACGTCGACTTCTCCGCCGAAGTAGAGCGCTCCCTGCGCGTCCTCGACGGCATAGTACTGGTAATCTCCGCCGTCGAAGGCCTCCAGGCGCAAACCGCATTGATCTGGGAAGCCGCCGCCGCCATGGACCTCCCAGTTTTGCTCTTCATCAATAAGATAGACCGGGCAGGCGCCTCCACATCTGCCGTCTTGGACAGCCTCAAAAACGAATTCTCCACCGCCATGCTGCCGCTCAACCGCCCCGAAAACGAGGGCGATACAGCCGCCACTGCCACCGACCTCATCTCTCTTCTCGACAGCGAAGTAGTCGAAATAATCGCCGAGACCGACGACGCCCTGCTCGAAAAATACCTCAACGACGAATCACTCGAACTAAGCGAAGTCCAGAAGGCCCTAACGTCCGCCGTACAAAAACGCACCCTCTTCCCCGTTCTCTACGGCAGCTCAAAAAACAACGTCGGCGTCGAATCCCTGCTCGATCTCATCGCCGCCTACTTCCCCAACGCCGGCGCCGACATCGACCATCCCCTCTCGGGCGTCGTCTTCCGCGTCGACCACGACCCCCGGCTCGGCCGCATCGCCGGGGTGCGCCTCTACGCCGGCCGCATCCAAACCCGCGACACCGTGTTAAACGCCACCGCTAACCGCGAAGAAAAAATAACCCAGATCAAAAAGAGCTTGCTCAACCGCTACGAAGACGCCGCTGCCCTCCAAGCCGGCGACATCGGTTTTCTCTGCGGCATGCCCGAAGTACAAATCGGCGACATTCTGGGCGACCCCGATCCCGTACCCGGCAATTACGCCCTCGGCGAACCGCTCCTCTCGGTCCAGGTGCAGGCGCGCGACCCGGCCGACCACACGCCGCTGGCCGCCGGCCTACAACAACTCTCCAGCGAAGACCCCCACCTCGACTTCAAGTGGGTAGACGAAGAAAGAGAACTGCACGTCAAAATCATGGGCGTGGTGCAAACCGAAATCTTAACTGAAATCCTCAGCCACCGCTTTGGCATCGACACCGTCTTCAACGACCCCACCGTCATCTACAAAGAAACGCCGGCCACCTCCGGCTATGGCGCCGACAGCTACACCATGCCCAAACCCTGCTGGGCCGTGGTCAAATACCTGCTGCAACCCGGCCCGCGCGGCAGCGGCGTCTCCTACAGATCCGAAGTGGGCGTCAGCACCATCGAGCAGAAGTATCAAAACGAAATCGCCGCTGCCCTCCCCGAGGCCCTACAACAGGGCATCAAGGGCTGGCCCGTCACCGACCTCGAGATCGTCCTGGTGGACGGCAGCGACCACATTTTGCACAGCCGCCCCGGCAACTTTAAACTGGCCACCAATATCGCCCTCATGAAGGGCCTCACCGAAACCGGCACCGTCCTCCTCGAACCCTTCCTCGCCTTCCGCATTGCCGCACCGGAGGAATTTGTCGGCAAAGTCACCGCCGACATCGTCAACATGCGCGGCACCTTTGAACCAGCGAAAATGCACAACGGCCAGTTTGTCCTCAAAGGCCGCTTCCCCCTGGCCACCGCCATGGACTACGCCGTGCGCCTGAGCGCCCTGAGCGCCGGACAGGGCAAACTGTCCGTCCACTTCGACGGCTACGAGGAATGCCCCGACGAGTTGGGCGTAGTGCGCGAATACAAGGGCATTTCTCCCCTCGATCGCTCTAAGTATATTCTGTTGATGCGCGGCGCCATCACGCCTTCGGTGACGGCCTGAAAAAGCGCAACTTCCCTTCCCAGGTCGCCGCGCACAACCCGTCGTCGAGCACCATGGGCGCGGCCGTAATCGGCGCCTCAAACGACGTCTGCGCTTCGCAAGTGCCGGTTTCCGCATTGAGCAAATACAGTTGCGCGTCCACCCCACAGGCGACGACGCGCCCGCCGTATAAAACGGGCGGCGCCAGTACCGTGCTCACCCCGCGGTGCTGCGGGGCCATGTCCAGCACATTGGGTCCCGTTTGAAAACTCCACAATAATTTTCCAGAATCCAGCTCGCAGGCGATCACATTGCCGTCGACGACCCCCGCATAAACGCGCCCACCCTCTACGGCCATCCCGGTAACATAACTATGCGCGAACCCCCGGTCCTCCAGCACGCGCTCGTGCCACACGTCCACACCGTCGCAGGCGCGCACCGCCAGCAAGTGCTGCGACTCGCCGCTGCTGACCACCAGATCGCCCACCAGCTGTGGCGCCGCCCAGTAATCTTGACAATCGGGTAGCGGCCGCTCCCACACAATCCGCCCGCTGTCGCGCCGCAGCGCCATCAAACCACGGCGCGACACCAAAACAATCAATAGGTCCTCGTACACCAGCGGCTGACTATAGCCCCCCCACTTATCCCCAATGTGGTCGGCGGGCAGGTCGAGGGTGCCGCTGAAGCGCCTGAACCACAACTCCTCGCCGCTTTCCACCGAATACGCCCCATAACCAGATTTGGCACCCGCATAAACCACCCCGTCGGCGACGGCGGGGGCCGACGCCGTCCAGCGCTCGGGAAAACCGTGCGTGTCAGTGGCCCATACCGTCTCCCCGGTTTTAACGTCGAGCCGCGCCAGTCGACCGCAAAACGAAAACGCCAACAGCGCCCCGCCGTTGTCGGCAACAACCACACTGTTGCGCACCGCCGAATCGGTCTGTACACACCAAACGACAGACCCATCGCACTGTCGCACCCTACAGATGCCGCTGTTAAGGCCATCATCTTCGTCCTGCATGCTGATCAACAGATCGCCTTCAAACGGCACCGGCGCGGCCCGGTGCACGTGGGCGGGCAACTCGGTCTCCCACGCCAGGCGCAACGCCGCCTCAGAACCCATATCGAGTATCTGTGGAGCCGGCGTCATCACCGCCGCGCCGCCGACGGAGCGCAACTCCACGCGCAGATGCTCGCCGTCAAAGTGCAGGCCGCGGTAGCCGCGGGGGTTGGTCTCGAGACCGCCAAAAGCCAGCGACGGCGTTGAGGCGACGAGGATCTGGCGGTAGCTAAACACCTTGCTCGAATGGGTGTGCCCGTGCAGCACCAGGCGGACGTTATAAGCCGTCAGCTGGTCTAGCCACTCGCGGCGCGGCGGCATGTGGGTGGCCATAACAATGGGTTTGCCCTCTGGCTGCAGCGCCAGATCCGCCGCCAGCCAACGCTCCTTGCGTATCTGGTCGTACAGGCTAAAAGCGTAGTGCTCGTTGGAATACACCACAAAGTGCCAGGCGCCGTAGTCAAAACTGTAGTGCGTGGGCCCCACGATCTTTTCAAAATACCCCGTGAGGGTGGGTCCCAGAATAGTGCCCTCGAGAAAGTCGCTCAGCTCGCCGCCCGGCTCCACCGGATCCCCCGGCCGCCGCCACATCAAATCGTTAGCGTCGTGGGCGCCAAAGCCGGCGTAGATCTCCAGGCCAGACGCCGCTGCCTCAGCACTATAGGTCTCCAATTGGGCCGTGGAACCGTCCTCGGTCAAATCTCCGGTAGCCACCAAAAAGTCGGGCTTAAATTCACGCTTAATAGCCGCCAGGCTCGCGGCCATATCCTGCGGCAGCATGTGGCTGTCGCGCAATCTGTGCTCGTCCCCATCCTCCGCCACATTGACGTGCAGGTCGGTGATGTGGGCCACCGAAAACTCAGCAGACGAATCCACAGCCTGCAAGGTAAATTCGTGGCGACGCGCCCCGTCGCCCAGGCGTCGGAAAAAACCGTCGCGGGAGCGGTATCCCTGCGGCACGGTGATCGTCAAAAAACGGTGAACGCCGACGCGGATTTCAATTTCATATCCCCCACTCTCGTCCGTACACACGACGAGCTCGCCGTTGGTAACAACCACGTCGGCAATGCCGTTGCCCTCTTCGTCTATAACCGTACCACTGAGGTGAATTACGCTGCCAAACTCATCCATTCGAGTATCCTCCGCAATACCTACCCGTTGTAAAAAGGGCCGCGACTGCGCGGCAGTTGTTTCACGCCGCCCCTCCCTGCCGCGCCCAGGCCAACCCGTATTCGCCGCGCGGATCCGAGGCCGCGTCCAGCTGGCCGTTGGCGCCAATAACAACCAATTGCACCAACGGCCGCGGCGCCAGCGCGCTCGCATAGCGCACCGTCTTCTGCCCTTTGGCGGCCAGCACTTCCAGCACGTCGCTGCGCACCCCGGCTTCGGCCCACACCGTCTCCCCCTCGCCGTAGACGCGCGGCGCCAGCACCGCCTCCGCCGCCTTCATGCCAAAGTCGACTACATTGGTAAACGCCTGCACCATGCCCCCCAGAATGGTATTGCCCCCCGGCGCCCCAAACGCCACGGCCGGGGCGCCGTCCTTAAACGCAATGGCCGGCATCATCAAATGCAACCTGGCCTTGCCCGGCGCAAAAGAGCTGGCCCGCCCCGGCTGCGGGTCAAAGCGATTCATGCCGTTGTTGTAGACAAAACCCAAACCGGGCGTAACCACACCGGATTGATTCCCCAGCGTGTGGGTAATCGACGCCACATTGCCGTCTTTATCGACCACCGTCAAATGCGTCGTATCAACCTCCTCAGCCGGCGGCGGTTTGGCGCCCACCACGCCGTCGCGCACCATCTGGCGCAACACCGCAGCCCGGCGCCGCGACACCAGCACCTCGCCGGGCCCCGCGCCGATCACTTCCGGGTCGCCCAGATACGTGCGGCGATCTTCGTTGACCAGTTGAAAAACCGCAGCCAGCGTGCCGGCGTAGTCGACACCGCTGTGCTCCATCGCCCCCAGCCCCAGGCCGTCCAGGGTGTTGAGCGCCTCGATCAACAGCGGTCCTCCGCCCGGCGCCCCGTCCGAAAAGACCTCGTACTCGCCATACTTCCCTTTCTCAGGAGCATAGACCTTCGCCCGCATCTGCCGCAAATCGTCATACGTAACAAAGCCCCCGTTGGCCTGCATGTCGGCGGCAATTTGCCGCGCCAACTCCCCTTCGTAAAATTCCCGCGGCCCGTTATTCGCCAGCCGCTCCAGGGTGTCGGCGTAGTCTGGATTTTTCAGCACCGCCTCCGCCTCCAGCGGCGTCCCGTCGTCCTGCAGATAAATGCGCCTGCAGGACTCGCTGTAGGCAATGCGGTCGGCAAAACCCGGCCCCTGCCCCACGTTCTTCTGCATCCGCATGCGCGCCGCCATGTCCGGGCTCACCACATACCCCTGGCGCGCCACGCCAATGGCCGGCTGCAGCAACTCGGCCCACGGCATCGTCGCAAAACGCTCGTGCACCGCGGCAAAGCCGGCCACCGCCCCGGGGGTGCATATCGACGTATACCCCATGGTGCTGCGGTGGTCGGCAAACACGCTCGACCCCGTCACATCCGCCTCGCCTAGGTGGTCCTGTGCCCACATATCTTCGCTGACCAACCCCCCGGCGCGCATATACCCGTCGACTATGGCGTGTTCCTTCCCCGCCGCCCACAAATTCGCCGACACCATCCCCCCCACCCCGCAACTAAACGGCAGTACGATCATCTGCACAAACGCAGTCGCGATAGCGGCGTCAAAAGCATTGCCCCCCGCTTCCAGCACCTTCGCCCCTTCCTCGGCCGCCGTCGGATGCACACAGACTACCACTCCTCTCATAACAAAACCCCCATCTACTCAATCAGATTTCGCAATTATTTATTTCTTTTATATCTGGGGCACCCCGTCGGCGCGCCGCGCGTGCGGCGCGCAATGTCGGCCGGCCAAAATATCGGCCGCCGTCCACCCCAAATTGCCGTGGCGCACAATGCCGTAGCGGATCAGCTCCTCGTCGACAAACGGCCGCACGTCCGGCAAATCCAACCAGATGCGCAACAACACCCGCTTGCGATGCTCTTCCTCAACCGGCGCGTGCCCGGCACGCCCGTGCAACACCATGTAATTGTTGCAAAATTGAATATCCCCTGTATGAAAGGGAAATTCAAAGCGGTTTTCATAAGCTACATGATCGATAAAATCCAATAACTCGGTTTCTTCTTCGCTAAGACTCTACCCCAAACGCTCCAAACCCGTGCAAATCCAATTGCGGTTGTAGCGGCACGACACTTTGCCGTTCGCCTGGCTGAAAAGCGGCACTTGATAACCCGTCGTCGGTGTTTCCCAACCAGCCTCTTCCCCTTTGCGGTCCCACACAAAACCATCGTACAAGCGCTGCAAATCGCCCGGCCGCTATCGCAACACCTCATTGTAGACCGTCATCGAACTACCCAACCAACTGGGCGGATCCCCCGGCGCCTGCCGCACGCAGAGCAAACTGACGCAATCCGTCAAATCAATGTGGAGCAAATTGGCAGCGGGATTGCCCACCCCCCGCGTCCCCTGCTGGGGCCGCAAACGCCCATCGGTGACGTAGTGAATCAACCCGGCCTGGCTGTTCTGCATAATGCCGATACCCAGATGAGTACAGAGCCCCCAATATAATTTCTCCACATCCTCCAGCTCATACTCTTCCACCGGAAACCCGCGCATCAGAGCAAAGCCGCGTCTCTCGCACAGATCCCGCTGCAGCCGCGTCAGCAGCTCGCCCAAAGTCGGCAGCGGAAAATCCCCCCGCCCAATCTCACCCAATTTTAATCCCCGCCGTTTAACCTCCTGCAAAGCCCGATCCAACTCGGCCACATGCCCCTCATCGAGCATGTATTCCCAGGAGCGATCCTCAACAAAATCACTCCCCGCCACGCGCTTTCATCGCTTATAGGTTCGGTCCAAATCCCGCTCATGCCACCTCCTGTACCAAAACTGATAATTCAGTATTGCAAACTATGGTATTATAAAGTTTGGAGACTCATGTCAAGTTACAACGTACCTCCTTTTCTTTTTCACCCTAAACAGCCTTGCCCCCAAATCGAATTAACAGCAAATTCGATAATATGACCCAAAAAAACCCCATCTGGCCTCTATCCCTCCTTGCCCTACTTCTCATCCTATTCGAAAACTTCTGGATGTGGGATAACCCCTCAATCATCTTGGGCCTCCCCGCCAACCTCCTCTACCACCTATCCCTGTGCCTCCTCGCCACCCTGGCCATGCTCTTCATCACACGCCGCGCCTGGCCCGACCACCTCGACCAAGACGATCCGGCATGATCATAAGCGTCGTCGCCATCTACCTGCTGCTCGTCGCCCTGGTCGGCGCCCTGGCCCACCGCCTGTTCCGCAACACCGGCGAAGACTACTTTGTCGCCAGCCGCAGCATCAGCCCCTTCGTCCTCTTGATGACCCTGCTGGGTACCAACCTCACCGCCTTCACCATGCTGGGCGCCTCCGGCGAGGCCTACAGCAGAGGCATCATCGTTTTTGGTCTGATGGCGTCGAGTTCGTCTATTCTAATTCCCTTTCTCTTTTATTATATGGGCCCGCGCTGCTGGTGGCTGGGCAAGAAATTCGGCTACGTGACCCAGATTCAGCTGATCCGCGACCGCTACGCCTCCGGCGCCCTGGGCACCGTCACGCGCGGGCCAGAA
>CAXGRO010000188.1:0-9608 GCA_964012055.1 uncultured bacterium | reverse complement strand
ATGCGCGCAAGTGGCCGCGCCCCGTCCACAGCACAAAAGCGAGCAATACGGCCAGGGAGCCGGCTTGCTCGTGCATGATGGGCGCCGGGGCGCTGCCCGAATTCCAGATGTCGGAAGCGCCTGTGGGCACGCCAAAGCGCGCAAAGATGAGGCGTTGTAAGACGCCGAGAAAAAAGAAAAACCAGACGCTGAAGGATATGCCCAGCGACATCATATAAGCCAGGCCCAAAACGGGCAGGTTGAGGCGAAAGGGCACGCCTATGCTGCCGAACAGGGCAAAATTGCCGGAGGTGGCAATTTTTTGAAAGGCATCGTGATAAAGGTTGAGCGAGTTCCACGAGTGCAGCACTATGGGGATGGCAAAACCCAGCCACATCAGGTGGCTTTTAAACGAACGGCCGAGCAGGGAAACGGCCAGACTAGATGTGATCTCGGTCAATACAAGAGTCCAGAGACTTGGGTGATATTAGCTGGATATACAGGTATTATAACACACTCTATGAGGATAGGCTACTGCGCGTTGCGCCATTAAATAGACTTTTGCGGCCGATGCGGCTGCACAGGGGGCAATCGGCAAAATCGTGGTTGCGGGCCGGGCAGTACTCGCGGCCAAAACGGATGATTTGCAGGTGCAGTTTATTCCACTTTTCCTGGGGGAAGAGGCGCTTGAGATCCTTTTCGGTCTGTTCGACGTTTTTGCCGTTGGACAGGCCCCAGCGATAGGCCAGGCGGTGGATGTGGGTGTCGACGGGAAAGGCATCCTGGCCAAAGGCGTGGGAGACGACTACGGAGGCGGTCTTGTGGCCGACGCCAGGCAGTTGTTCCAGGGCGGCCATATCGTGTGGTACTTGGCCGTCGTATTGCTCCAGGAGCATGTGCGACAGGTCCGAGATGGCCTGCGACTTGCGCGGCGCCAGGCCGCAGGGGCGAATGATGTCGCGGATTTCTTCGACTGGCAGACGGGCCATTTTGGCCGGGGTGTCGGCGCGTTTAAACAAGTGGGGGGTGACCTGGTTAACCCGGGCGTCGGTGCACTGGGCCGAGAGCAGCACCGAGACCAACATGGTGTAGGGGTCTTTGAAGTGGAGGAAGGGTTTGACGTCGGGATAGAGTCCTTCGAGGGTTTCTAGAACGAGGGCGGCTTTTTCGGCTTTGGTCATGGCGGTCAGCGGTATTTATTGAGGTAGTCTTCTATGAGTTTGCGGGCGATGCTGATGTGAGGGGGGAGCTCGGGCAGGTTGTCGGGGGTAAACCAGTCGGCTTCGGCCAGTTCTTCGTCTTCGATTTCTATCTCGCCGGATGCGTACTGGGCGGTAAAGCCGAGCATGAGGGAATTGGGAAAGGGCCAGGGCTGGCTGGCAAAGTAGCGAATATCACTTATCTCGATGTTCACTTCTTCGCGCACTTCGCGCACCACGGCCTGTTCGAGGGTCTCGCCCGGGTCGACAAAGCCGGCCAGAACGCTGTAGCGGCCTTTGGGGAAGCGGTGGTTGCGGGCCAGTAAAATCTCGCGCCTTTTCTCGACGCGTACGATGATGGCCGGGGAGAGGCGGGGGTAGGAGATCAGGTGGCATTGGGGACACTCGCGCGCTCGGTCTTTTGCGTGGTGCTGGGTGGGGGTGCCGCAGCGGCCGCAGTACTGGTGCGTCTGCTCCCAGGCGATGATTTGCACGGCGCGGCCGGCCACCCAGAACAATTCATCGTCGAGCAGGCCAAAGAGATCGCGCAGGCCTCTAAAGGCCATGTCTGCGGGCGGCTCGGTGTCTGCGGCTACTTCGATGGCGTAGCAGGGGTGGCCGTTGGACGTGCCCAGGTAGTGTTCTGAAGGAGTGGCCAGGGCCAGGGCGCGGTATTCGCTCAAGGTGGGGACGCGGGCGCTGTCTTCGTCTGGGTAAACGAGCAGTTGATCCTTGTTGAAGGCGAAGAAGTAGGCGTTTGCATCGGGGTTTTCAGGTGTCTGGACGGCGGGTATAAAATTCATGAGGATTTACCCCTAGGGGTTATTCTTCTTCCATTTGGCTTTTTGGGCCTTCATTTCTTTGTTGGGTTTGATCTGCTGCGACGTAACCTGGTTGCTCTTGTCGTAGAGCCACTGCCCCTGGTTGTTGCGCAAGACGGGCAGGCGTTTGCCCACGGCGGGGGGGTGGGCGACGCGCGTCGGTTTGGCGGCGTACCAGTAGGCGACGCTGCTCATTTCATTGCACAGGTGGTTGCCGTGGCCGTGCTCGATGGTCACTTTGATCTCTTTTTGGAAATGCACCGGGTTTTCCAGGTGGTGTACGTAACTGGTCTGGTAGCCGCCGGTATTGTTTTCGTGGATGGATGAGCCGTTGCGCAAAAAGGCGTTGTCCTGCATGCCCCAGGCCTGGTTGAGATAGTCTTCGCTGCCGGTGCCGTGCAATTCGGGCGGCCATTTATAGCCGTCGACCCAGATCATGTCGTCGCCCTCGCCCCACCAGGTGCCCTGGAAATTGGTGACGCTGAGGTTGCAGCCGATGTAGTGGCCGCGGCCTTTGGTTTCTAGGATGACGTAATTGTTGTCCCAGGCCTCCTTGCCTTTGTTGGCGATATTGGCTTCGCGGCTGTTGACGCGCACTTCGTGGCCCCAGCCGCCAAAGGGGTTTTCGCGGCGGAATTCGGCGTGGAAATAGCCGGCGTCGTCGGGTACGTCACAGGTCTCGTAGTCGACGTAGAAATACTGGCGGTGGTCTTCTTTGCTCTGGTTGATCAACTCGACCAGGGCGCGCTCGCGAAAGGGCATGTTGACGTAGGCGTTGAGGGCGCAGCCCTGGTCGAACTGGTTGTTGGCGCGCGTTGAGGCGGAGAAGAGTTGCGATTGGTAGGAGTTGACGATGTTGTGGCCGAGGCCGAAGAAATCGCCCAGCGGGCACAGGACGCTGGGCGAGCGGGCGTTGTCCCAGGTGATTTTGAGCAGGCATTCGCGATAGTGGTTGCGCTGCGTCATCCACAGGTGGGTGATGCAGCCGGGGCCTTTGATATCGGCCAGTACGCGCGTTTCGCCGGCGGCCAGGTGCCAGGCATCGTTGTTGCGGCCGCTTTTGTCCCAGGAGGAGGCGCGGCCGGCGCGGGCGTTGCGCAGGCGGGCGAGGTTTTGCAGTGGGTCTGACATTGGATTTCTCCTAATTAGCTGTTGAGATGTTTTAACATCCAGGGAATGCTTTTGCGGCCCGATATTTCGTGGCGGCCGTCGTGCACTTCAATACCCAAGTGGGTGCGGGGTTTATCGTGCAGGTTGTAGACCGGGCGCAGTTGGCGCACCAGGGCCTGGGCGTCTTTATATGGGAAAGAAGGGTCGTTGCACCCGGAGTCGAGGAAGAGGGGGCGCGGCGCGATGAGGGCGGCCATGTCGACGTGCTCAAAGTGGCGGGCCAGGTCGCGCAAGTGGCCGCAGGTGCAGTGCGGTCGGTCGAGGAAGGTGTTGAGGTGGGTGGTGAGGTAACCGCAGATGCAGGCGGCGCGCAGTCGGGTTTGCAGTGCGGCCAAAAACATAGTCATCTCGCCGCCCAGAGATAGGCCCATGACGCCCAGGCTTTTGTGGTCGACGGTTGGTTGGCTCTCGAGCAGGTCGAGGGCGCGCACCAGGTCCCAGTAGCGCAGGCCGATGAGGGTGTGACCGAGCATGTTGAGTCCGTGGGTCAAAACCTGGTAGGTGACTTTGTTTTTGGGCAGAGCGCGCTCGCCAAAGCCGATTTGCTCGGGGCAAAGTACGACGCAGCCGGCGGCGGCAAAGTGGCGGGCGAAGCCGCGGTAGATCGAGTTGGGGTCTATAGTTTCGTCTTTGCCGCCGCTGCTGTGGCCGTGCAGACAGAGCATGCCGGGGGCGGGGGCGGTGAGGTTTTTGGGGGTGAGCAGGTAAGCGTTGGCCTGCAGGCCGGGGCGGGTCCAGTAGACCAGACGTTCTATGGTGTAGTCTTCGTGCTCTTCGAATGTCTCGCGCTGGAGATCGAAGTCCACTTTATCTTTGGGCATGTCGCCGAGGATGCTGCGCAGGCGGCGGCGCGCCTTTTGCTGCCAGGCGTTGAAGGCTTTGCGGGAGGACGCGTCAAACGGGGTCTGGCGCAAATTGTCCTGGACGGTGGCGTGGTAGAAGTCGATGATTTGTTGGCCGTACATATTACTCCTGTGCGGTGATGCCCACCTCAACTAAAGTAGGGGAGAGCAGGCGGGCGATGTCGTTGGGGTTGAGGCCGACGAGGAAACCGCGTTTGCCCCCGTTGATATAGGCTTTGGGCAGATCAAATATGCTGGTTTCGGCGTAGACCGGTATGTTGGAGCGGGTGCCAAAGGGCGAGATGCCGCCCACCAGATAGCCAGTGTGTTTGTGGGCGCGCTCCGGCGTACAGGGGGTTAAGGTTTTGACGCCGATGTGGTGCGCCAATTGTTTGGTGGACACTTCCAGGTTGCCGTGCATGAGCACCAGATAGGGCTGGTTTTTCTCGTCTTCTATTACCAGGGTTTTGATGGCGGTGTGCGGGTCTATGGCCAGTTCGCGGGTGGCGACGGCGGTGCCGCCTCTTTCTAGGTAATTGTAGAGGTGGCCGCTAAAATCGACCCGGGCATTGCGCAGGGCGCGAACGGCCGGCGTGACGGGGAATTTATCTTTCGCCATGGGGTTGCGTCAACTCCGGGCCGCCGTCTACTGTGTCAAGATCTAGTTCTAGGGCGCGCTGCTGGCGCATTTGATTGCAGTCGAAGTCCCAGTGCGGCTTGCCTTTTGGGGTCCAGGCGGGCACGGGAATGAGCTGGTCGGCGGCGAGGCTGCGGAGCAATTGTTGCTCGCTGGCCGGAGCGCGGGAAAAGGGGAAGATGTTGCGCGCCTGGTCGGTGGGTAGGGACGGGTATTGGGTATCGTTGTGGCGGATGAGTTCGAGCAACTCGCCGGCGCGGCGTTTTAGATAGGTGAGGAATTCGAGCGAGAAGGGGGTGTGGTGCTGGTGGTTAAGTGGGTTTTGACGTACCCAGCGCGACCAGTCGAAGCCATAGAGGAAATCGTGGGCGTAGCGGAAGCGGATGGGGGAGTGGGCGCCGTATAATTGGTTGACTTCGACGATGAGATCGAAGGCGTGATTGAGATATGCGAGAGCGTCGTTGCTTTGGCGCGCCTGGGTGAGCAAGTCGGCGGCGAGGAAGTCGAGGTCGCCAAAGATATTGTCGGGAAAGTGATGGGACTGGGTCAGGATGATGCGGACGATGCCTTGCACAAAATTTTCGACGAGCCTAGTATTGGTTTCATCGCGCAGCAGGGTTTCGCACAGCACATCGGGAGGGGTGGCGTATGGTCGATGGGGGGCTAACGCCAGGGCGGCGGGCTGCGCGGTCTCTATTGGGGCCAGGGTTTGGCGCAGGCGGGTGAGGCTTTGGTGCAGCGCAGAGGTATTGATATAGGGTGTCGTCATCTCACACGGATACATGCATAAAGGCGCAACAAAATTGAGCTACTGGTGGCTTGCTGTCAAACCGGCGTCGCTGGTCAAGATTGCTGTACCGGCGCTGGTGGGGGTGTGCATGGGATATGCGCAGACGCGGGTGGTAGACATTGGTTTGCTGGGATGTATTCTGATTTTTGTGCTGGCGGCGCAATTGGCTATAGTGCTGCTCAACGACTATGCCGATAGAGAGGCTGATGCGGTGCATGCGGAGACGTTTCCGCAGCTCATTGACCCGCGGGTGATTCCGCAGCGATTGATCGGCAAAAATAAGATCTTGCTGGCCGGTGGTGGAGCGGCGCTGGCCGCTTTGGGCTCGGGGGGGGGGGTGGGGGTGCTGTACGGCAGGGAATATGGGGCCTATCTGGCGACGGCGGGTTTGCTGGTTTTCTGGTTGTACAGTTTTCCGCCGGTTAAACTTAATTATCGCGGTGGTGGGGAATTACTGGAAGCGGCGGGCGTGGGAGGGATTTTGCCGTTGGCGGGATTTTATTTTTACAGCGGGGTACTGGGAGATTATCCGGTTTATCTGACCTTGCCAATGCTGTGTTATTCATTGGTTAGCGCCATGGCCAGTGGTTTAAAACACGAACCGGCCGACCGACACAGCGGCAAGAAAACGGCCTGTGTGTTGTGGGGCTCGGTGGCGGTGGGGTGGACGATTTTGGTGCTGCAAGGGATGGCGGCTGGAATTAGTGTGCTGGGGTATATATTAGGATGGTATGGGTTGCCCATGTTGGCTTTGGGAGGGATTGTGCCGCTGCTCATGGCCTGGATCAACTGTGGTAAGCGGTCGGACTACAGGGATTTGACGAGGCTAGGCGTTTACAAGAAAGGTCTGAGTCGAGCGGCTTATATGACCAGCCTGGGATTGGTGCTCCACTTCCTGCTTTTTACCTGAGTATTTTTGAATCTCCCCTCCAGAGACGCAGATCTAATAGAGTGATGTCCTCCTAATGTAAAGTGGGCAATGCATTGGTTTATGCGCACCTCTAAACTGCTGCTGTACAAAATCTATCGATTGATAGACCGCATTGGCCGCAGCCCCAGCGAAGACAGGGAGTTCCGCCTGAAAAGGACGTTGGGCGTGGGGTTTACGCCGCTGTCGGTTTGCGGCCCCAGGAGCAAATGGGATTGGCTAATGAAGCAGTGATCGTTTAATTTTCAAATTCGATTTTCAATATAGTACTGTAATAATTGATCGGATTGTTGATTATGGCTAATTGATTATTTCGTAGATGAGTATAAGCCCTTCTCAGATAATATAACGATCTCTTCTTTCTTAATGGATAATGAAATGCTCAAACTAGGTATAGTAGGTTGCGGGTGGGCCGGGCAGCAAGCCGTATTAGCCGCTGCGGCCGGCCCCCGGACTCAGGTGGTAGCAGTCAGTGATTTAGACGAAGTATTGTGCCAGCGAGTCGCCAGCGAATCGTCGGTGCCGCGGCAATACGCCGGCTACGAAGAGTTGTATCGCGACGACGAAGTGGAGGCGGTGTACCTGGCGGTGAATCCGGTCATGCGCTACCCCATGGTGCTGGCTGCGCTGGACGCCGGCAAGCACGTGCTGGTGCAAAAACCCCACGCGGTGCGGGCCGAACACATCCTCGAATTTGAAGCGGCGGCAAAGCGGGCAGACCGCACATTGCAGTTTTGTTATTTCATGCGCCACTACCCCCACAACAGGCAATTGCGCGCGGTTGTGCAACAGGGCCGCATTGGCGACCCCTTCCACAGCCGCGTTTTTCTCAAATACAACGACAGACCACCGGCCGAAGGCATCACCCGGTGGTTGCAAGTCTACGGAGAAAAAGGCGGGGTACTGGGTCAGCATGCCTCGCACGAGGTCGACCTGGCCTGGTGGTGGCTGGGTTGCCCGCGGCCGCTGTGGGTCTTTGCCGCCAAGCACACGGTCAACCCGGTCTACGACGGACCCGAGGGACCGGCCGAGGACTATATCTCCGGGCTAGTTGGCCTGGAAGGTGGTAAGACCTTGCAAATAGACTGCTCCCGCTGGTCGCACGCCGATACGCCCACCCGCGTTGAAGTGTACGGGCGCGACGGAGCGATCGCCCACGGCAAGATCTCGCGCTTTGTCGAAGGCGAATATGTCGTGGAAGAGGCGAATGGGCCCAGCGACGTGGCGCACAGCGAGCCGCCGCGCGGGGGGTTGTTCTTCTATTACGAATTAGAGCATTTTGCCATGGCGGTGGCGGGGCTGGTGGAGCCAGACGTCAACGCGGCAGATGCCTACCACTTTATGCAAATTCTCGACGGGCTGTACGACAGTGCCCGATTGGAAGAAAAGGTGGAGATCGGCTGATTATGGCAAAAATATATACGGAAACCTTTGACGATGGCCCCGGAGGTTGGGTCGCCGATGTGCGCAGCCCTTTGCCGGTTTGGGACGGGGTGGCTCATTGTTACAGTCCCTGGACAGTGGACGCCAACCACGCGCCGCCCGGCGCGGGTTATATCCACCTGCTCATGTATCTGGGCACCCATGCGCAATCGTCGGCGCTGGAGACGGGACTACATGGAGTGAACCACTTTGTGGAGCAGGGCTACAGCACCAATATGACCAACGCTCGGCTCAGCGTGCGTCTGCGCGGCACAGTGGACCTGGCGGGCCCACTGTGCAACCACCACCGGCCGGTGCCACAACCCGACCTGGGCGGCGCGCAACTCATGTTGCTGGCGCAGGCCAAAGTTGAAGGGCCGCCCAAAACAATCACCAATTTCGTTTTGACCGGACAGCCCTTCGAGATCACGCCGGACTGGTCGGAACAAAGCGTAACGCTGGTCTCCGATCCCGATCAATGGACCTGCCTGGGCAGTCGCCACGATCTGACGGATTTCTACGGTTACGGCGATATTGCCGAAGTGCTGAGCGATGTGAATGTCGACCTTATTTTTATTCTCTTTCCCTTAAATGTGGTCCCTATTGGGGAAGTAGAAAATAGAGATCGACAGTGGGCGGCCATAGATTACAAGGTCGACATGCAATATCTGCCCAAAGGGCTCGTTATGTTCGATACCGTGCAAATTGAGTATGCGGATTGAACAGGGGCACTTCCTGATTCGTGTTTTTGCTACTTGCAATCGATGAGGTCAAGTCTGGCTAATATCTTTGTTCCGTCTTTTCCGTATTCTTGGAAATCAAACTTTCTGTACAGGTTTCTTGCAATCTGGTTGTTCTCGTGGTAGCATAGTAGAATCGCAGCGGCACTATGTTGGGTTTTTAACGTCTCGATTAACTCGCGGGTGGTGGCAGTGTCCAAGCCCTGGCCTTGATGAGCCGCATCTATCATCAGCCTGTAAATTTTCCACTCCCCGGTCTCTTCGTCCACTCCGTACTGGGCAAAGCCGACTACTTCATTCTTATTGTTATAAATTACCAAAGGGCGGGTATCTACATACTTTGCGGCCATTTCAAGGGAAGTGGCGACATCGGGGATGAAGGCGTTTTGATGGCTTTCCAGAGTTAGCGCTAAACACGCTTCTCTATTATCATCTGTCACATTTCTTAAGAATACACACGTCACAGAGTAATAGGAAATCCTTCGATATTATTCCAATGTCTTGAGGGCTACAACGTGCAGGTTCCCGAAGGGAGAAGACGCACGTTAAATCAGCTTGCCTCTACGAGCGCTTCCTGTGTATGGAGAGGTAATTCGACGAGGATGAAGTAAGATTCGGGGTATAAGTAGTCTTCCCTGGATTCATCTATAACTCTTAGATACCCTTCGCGAGCAGCGTCTTCATCGGGCAGTATTTGGTAGATTTTTCTTTTTTCTAAATCTTCGCAATCACTATTTTCGATACAAAGCGCAAATTGAGATTCTGAGGTTGTATTTTTCATGATATTTAATCCAGAAATCATTTTATTTTCATCTTCTTTTTACCGATTCCATGTGCCTCGTAGCAGTGTATTTCTGCTTTTCGGATATTGCCATTGGCAAGGCGAATACGTGCTATACCTTTGAGCTTGCGCCATCGTCCTGAACCATATTGTTTGCGAAGCCGCATGATCTCGCGGATTCGTCCACCGATGGCAATCGTTTCGGTGTTCTCAATGGTTCAAATAATTTCAAAGTTCATTGAGTATAAGAAGCGGTTTGGTTAAAGTGCGACACATTTGGCCACTGTAATTTTGAGCAT
>CAXGRO010000187.1:0-9610 GCA_964012055.1 uncultured bacterium | reverse complement strand
TTTCTCAAAGGGTACAAAGGCGACCGGATTGGTAATACCATAGCGCTTGCTGTCTTTTATGCCCCCCGCCGCGACCGTCTCTTCGGGCTGTCCATCTATCACTTTAATTGGTCTGAGCGTCATGGTGGAAATGCCCTGGTAGCTGCGGTAACCCCCTATGGGCACAGTAGCGCGAAACCGCTTCATGCTCAACTCCTCGATATCGCCCAATACGACGTAATCGGCCCCCAAGGCATGCCCCACTTCCAATGCTTTATCGCGGTCGATCTTGCCTTTAAGTTCTTTGTCCTTTAAATACACCGATGCCGAGTCCACCGGAATGACGCGCAGGAATTCGTGCCCCGCCAATGTATCGCTCAAGCTCCGCGGCAATTCGAAATGGATATTCCAAGGCCCCGAATACTTGGACAAATCTTTGAAGGGAAGCAATAAGAGCGATTGAGTTAACGCATTGCTGCTGTCGGCTGGGTCTGCTAGCCGTTTTGCAGGCTGTGGGACAGGTCGTTCCTCTTCGAGGGGTTCCTCTGCATATGTCTTCTCTTGCGGATTGCTCAAACCCATAACCGGCATGAACCCTTTATCCTGTACTCCCGCGCAAGAAAAGGAAAAAAGTGCCACAGCGCTCAGTATAAGTATATATTTCATCGCTCTCCCCCTCTAACTTTGGTGAGCACGTAGGGTCCCTTGGGCACGACGGCAATACGCGCGTCATCGCCGTGGCGTCGCATGGCATGCTGCAAACCCTGCTCAATAGAGGGCAACATTTCTACTAATAGATCGTTGTGATGCTGTGGCGGGATGCCCTCCGAAAACAACCCAACATCGGCCTTTGCCAATACCTTGCACAATTCCTGCAATTGCCACTGATCGATGACAAAAAAATCCGGATCCGCCAAACGCTGGCGAAATTCTGCAGCCGAGGCCGTCTGCAACAACAAATCGCTGAATTCGGAACTACCAATGCCCTCGGCGCAGCGAGCAGCTATTAAAATAGTACCGCCGTCTTTGACGATGGGCAAGACAGCCGTTAGCCCCTTGACCGCCTGGTACAGGGTCAAATCGAGAGGATAACCGGCGCTAGATGTAACGACGATATCTACCGGTTCGTCAGTGAAGGCCGAGGCTTGCTGCTCGACAAAGCGCACGCCCTCGGCATGGGCCTTTTCCAAATCGCCGCAAAAGATACCCGTAATTTCGCGCGACGCATTCATCGACACGTTCAAGGTGAAATCGACACCCGCTTTTTGCGCCACTTCCAGCGCCTGACGATGAAACGGATTGCCTTCGATAATGCCTTCAGCCGATTTGGGGTGTCCCATTAACTCTGGCCCGTGCAGCACGCGCATGGTATCTACGCCCATTATGCCCGGACAAATGGCTTTGCGGCCTCCCGAATAACCGGCCATCAGGTGCGGTTCGATCAAAGAGGTGGCAATTTTCAAATCCGCCTCCACATAAATCGAGTCGATCCATATTGGGGCGCCGCCCGTTGTTGCGCCCAAGTAGGTCAGCGTTTCTTTAGCGCGCGCCCGATGATTAACAATGCAATAATCGCGCGCGATTTGTTCGCCAACTAAGGCGATTAATTCATCGCCCTCATTGGGCCGGTGCAGCCCCGTGCCGACGAGAATAGTTATGTCCTGGCGCGCAATGCCCGCCTCTTCCAAAATGTGCAGCATGGGCGGTAAAATAGTTGAGTTGGGCACCGGACGAGTAATATCGGCAATGACGATACAGGCATTCTTGCGATCTTGTGCCAATGTCTTGAGGGCAGGGGTACCTATGGGGCGTTGTAGCGCCTCTAGCAAACGCCGGTCTACCTCCTCCAGACCGCTAGTGGCGTTCATCTGCAACACTTGGGCACTACTGGGTACCTCTACTTCCAACCCCTCGCGGCCGTAATCTAGCCGAACTTTCATATCGCTCCCATTTTCTCTTGCAGATAGTGGCGCAGGGCCTCGCCGTTGTGCGGGTCGCTCAGAGCAAAGTCGACAAATGCTTGATAGTACGTAAGAGGAGTGCCAATATCGTAGCGCCGTTCGTCTGCTCGCAGTCGCACGCAGCGCACCTTTTCACCGCGCTGCAAAAGTATGCGAATGGCATCGGTAAGCCACAATTCCCCTCCAAACCCCGGCTCGATAGCATTTATGGCGTCAAATACGGCCGGAGTAAATACATAGCGCGCCGCCACCGCCAAACAACTGGGAGCTAAGGAGGGATCGGGTTTTTCTACGATATCATCGATGACAAAATCGTCGCCCGTTTCTCCCGCTGGCTGCACCACGCCATATTTGTACGTCTCAGAGCGCGGTACTTCCCACACACCTATTGTGGCCGCGGCGCCGTGCCGCTCGTGGGAAGCGATCATGCGACCAATTACGCCCGGATTGTGCGGCGAAGCGATAATGGTATCACCAAAGCCAACCACAAAAGACTCCTGGCCAACAAATTGGGCTGCCAAGCGCACGGCATCTGCATTGCCGTCGGGACGCCGCTGACGCGCATAGAGAAATTCCACTTCCGCCGCCTCATAGTCCACTTCGTCAATGTCCTGCTCTTTACCCGACAATCGGGCTTCTAGCTCTGGATCGTCGTCGAAGTGGTCCTCTATGGAGCGTTTTTTGCGGCCGGTGATGAAGAGAAACTTTTTTAGCCCTTGAGCTATCATCTCCTCAACTACGTATTGGACGACCGGTTTATAACCAACCGGCAGCATTTCCTTGGGTTGCGACTTGGTTGCCGGTAATAAACGGGTCCCCATGCCCGCCACCGGTAAAACCGCTTTGGCAATGGCCATTCACACCTCGACCTCAATTCAACAATTAGATATAAGACCTTGAAACTACCATAACTTAACGCCTTAAGAAGATATATTAAATTTGGGTTGAAATCAAGCCCTCTTCAACATTGATCAGCCAACTTGACAGGACACAAACCCCTCCCTACACTTCGAAACACCTGCTTCATAAAGCTAAACGAGGAATCCATATTTTTGCCAAAAAATATCCCTATTCCCAATCCGGTCCAATACCAAGGACAAGAAATCGAAATATATAGCGACCAACTTGCATTGGGTCAAATCCGTCATGCCATTTTCGACTTTGACGGCACTTTATCGCTGATTCGAGCTGGCTGGCAACAGGTAATGGTCGATCTATTCGTAGATTTATTAGCTCAAACCCCCACCAGGGAAGACCGCGCCAACCTGACGCTTATTTGTCGCGATTTCATTACCCGATTGACCGGTAAACAAACGATCTACCAGATGTTCCAATTGGCCGAGGAAATTGCCCAACGCGGGGCAGAGCCGCTGCCAGCGCTCGAGTATAAGCACATGTATCTCGATCTCCTACAAAATCATATTGCCCATCGCTTAGAGTCGTTGCAAAGCAAACGCGAAAAACCCCAAAAATATATGATTCGCGGCAGCATAGAATTGTTAGAAGGATTTAAACGTCGCGCTGTCACCTGCCACTTGGCCAGCGGCACCGACCGCGGATACGTTATTGCCGAAGCGGAACTATTGGGACTGACCCACTACTTTGAAGATCGCATTTATGGAGCTTTAGAAGATTATACTGCCTTTTCAAAAAAAATGATCATAGATCATATCCTTGCAGAAAATCGACTGTATGGTGCTGAATTGATGGCTATAGGAGATGGTTATGTGGAAATTGAAAATATCAAAGGAGCGGGTGGTCTCGCCGTGGCCATCGCCAGCCTGGAGGAACCAGGTGGCGGTTGGGATTTGTGGAAAAAACGGCGTCTATTACAAGTAGGCGCAGACATCCTGGTCCCCGATTGGCGCGAAGCCGAGTTACTGCTGACCTATCTATTCGATGAGTAGACAGACAAACTATGCTGACGTCAAAACGCCTTGACAGCTTGTTGAATAGTTTCACTGATCTGCGCATTGGCGTCGTCGGCGATTTCTTCCTAGATGCCTATTTCGACTGCGACGCTTCTCTCGACGAAAAATCACTAGAAACGGGCAAAACCTGCTACCAGGTAGTGCGCACTCGCCGCCAAGCCGGCGCTGCCGGTACAGTGGCTGCTAACCTCAAAGCGCTGGGCGTGGGACGCATAGACGCAGTGGGATTTTGTGGAGACGACGGCGAAGGATATGAATTGCGCCGCGCCATGGCGGCGATAGGGCTGAACTTGACCCATTTTTTTTGTCGCTCAGACCGCTACACTCCCACCTATGGCAAACCCTGTTACATCAACGCCGCACAAAAAAATGCACCCGTCGTTGCAGAACTGGAACGTCTCGACATCAAAAACCGGCGCCCCACTCCTGTTGCCCTACAGGAAGACTTTATAGCCAGTATTCGAACTCAATTAGATTCCTGGGATGGCCTCATCCTGCTCGACCAGGTCAGTGAAGCGAATTGCGGCGTTTTGACCAGCCGGGTACGCCGCGCCGTTCTGGCCGAATTGCGCCAGCGACCCGATAAAATAGCGCTGGCCGATTCGCGCGAGCGCATTCATCTTTTTAAGCATACAATGATCAAACCCAACCAATTTGAGGCGATACAGGTTTTGCGCGGTCGACGGAGAATCTCCTCGCTAAAAACCTCAGCAGAACATGCCCGTGCCCTGGCCAGCCAAACTCGGCGGCCCGTCTTTGTGACTCTGGGATATAAAGGCATGCTCGTCGCCGACGCCGAACGCATCGACCGCGCCCCGGGCGTCCCAGTCTCCGGCCCCGTTGATCCGGTCGGTGCCGGAGATTCGGCCTCTGCCGCTATTGTCGCCGCCATGGCAGCCGGCGCAAAAGCACTGGAAGCCGCCCACATCGCCAACTTGGCCGCATCTATTACGGTACAACAAATTGGCACTACAGGCACCGCTTCCCCCGCCCAAATCCGCCGCCGCCACAGAGAAACCCGCCATGGCTTATAGACAAATCGACCACCGCCACATCGCCCTAGAACCGCTCGCAGCTAGAGAGAGCAAATTCGCACTCGACGAGATCCTTATCGAACCGAATGCGGCGGCGCCCAATCCTGGTCCTATGGCAAAATCAATCCAGCATCTTGCCGAACGCATCCACGCAGCACGTCTTCAAGGTGCTGCTGTTGTGCTGGCTTACGGAGCCCATCTGATCAAAAACGGACTTGGGCCTGTAGTAGAACGCATGCTGGAAGCAGGTTGGGTCACCCATTTGGCAACCAACGGTGCCGGAACCATCCACGACTGGGAATACGCCTTTCAGGGGCGTTCAGAAGAAGACGTCGGCGCCAACGTAGCAAGAGGGTGTTTTGGCACCTGGGACGAGACGGGGCGCTACCTCCACTTAGCCGTGCTGGTCGGCGCCTTGCAAGGCATGGGCTACGGCGAATCTGTGGGCAAATTCATCTGCGACGATGGATGCAATATACCCACCCGCCGCGAGTTGACCGCCGCTCTGGGAGCATGGGCGAGCGCTCCTACTGATGCGCCCACCTTACCAGCCTATGCCGAACTACTCCAGGCTATGGTGCGTTTCGCCATTCCCCCTGGCCCCTGCCGGGTCGTGCACCCTCACAAAACCGCTTCGCTCACTGCCGCAGCCTATCGCCACCGCATCCCTCTCACCGTACATCCCGGTATTGGCTACGATATCATATACAATCACCATATGGCCAATGGGGCGGCGCTGGGGCGGGGCAGCGATATAGACTACCGGGTTTTTGCAGAAAGCGTGCGCCATTTAGACGGGGGCGTATTCCTGTCGGTGGGATCGGCTGTCATGGCGCCGCAGGTATTTGAAAAAGCGGTGTCGTTGGCCAACAATTTGCGGCGCCAGCAAGGCGGAAAAGTCGTCCGCCCCTACATTTTTGTCAACGACCTAGCTCCAATCGACTGGGACTGGTCCGAGGGCGAACCTCCCAAGGACAATCCGGCCTACTACCTCAGATTCTGCAAATCCTTTAGCCGCATGGGAGGAGAAATGACCTACATAGGCGGAGACAACAAAAACCTCCTGCACAACCTGTACCACACCCTCAACAGCTTGTAGTTGGCACCAACCTTTAGCCTTGATATAAAAGAAAAAACGCCCGACTTCCCCCAACTTAGACGGGCTTTCACGCAACCTCAATAAGTTCTCGGTATTGCTCAACCACTGCGCCCGGAACGATTTTCTTTAACCCCCGCGTCAACGTGCCCGCCTCTTCGCTCAACGGCTCTGGCAGCAGCACGACCTTCTGTGGGCGTTCGTGCGTAGGCAAGCCGGCAGTATCTGCCTCTTCCAGCATGAGTTGGCGAATTCGCTCCGCCAACCCCTCATGGCGCCGTAAAGCACTCTCGTCGTCCAAGGGCAACGCCGGAATATCCACCTGCTTCTTGGCTTCTTCTAAGTCAACCGTCGCCAGAACCAAAAAGAAATCCCGAGTGTGGTCGCCATAAACGAGCACATGCTCAGTTAGTGGTACTCTAGAGAAAACGCGTTCCAGTAGCTCTGGATTGATAAATTCCCCGTTCCTGAGTTTAAACTGCCGCCCCACTCGCCCTTTAAAAGTGAGAAAACCCTCGGTATCCATACTGAACAAATCGCCCGTGCGGTACCAAATCTTGCCAGCCCTGTCCTCTACCAAAACCCGGCCGGTTTGATCTGGATCGTTGAGGTACCCCTTCATGACGTTGGGACCGTGGACCCACAGTTCGCCGGCGATGCCGCCGTGGGAGCGGTACAGGCCCGTGGTTGGATTGCCATATCCTACCTCTTCCCCCGCAGAACTGACCAGCTTTATTTCAATGAGGGGGCGCCCCACCGTACCCACTTTGCGCCCGCCGAGGTGATTGGCAGCGATTAGTGGGGCGCACTCGGTGGTGCCGTACCCTTCAAAAGTGACAATGCCTAAAACATCCTGAAAAAAATCCAATGCCTCTGGATCGGCTTTGGCCGATCCGACAATGAGCAATTCCAAGTTGCCCCCCACTCTACCTGCCAACTTTTCCTTGATAGCGCCAACGACCCTCCTTCCCACGGTCGCGTCGAGCAAGCGGTCGCTCATTCTGGCTTGTCCGCGGCTGATATTGCGCCGCGCCTGTACCGAGCGGGCAACCAGGTTACCCTTGAAGCCGCCGGCCGCCATTTCCTTGCGCACGTTGCTGTAGACTTTATCTAAAATGAGGGGTACGGTGAGAAACCCTTCGGGTGCCGAATAGCGTATATCGTTGAGCACGCGGTCGGGGGAGCGCGCCAAATCGAGCACCCATCCCTTGGCCAACGGATAATAGATATTGAGCACTCCCATCGAGTGGTAATCGGGCGCCGACTTGAACATGCGCAGAGGTTCGCGCCGACTGATGACATCCCAAACCTCTTTGACATTGGCAACAATATTTGCGTGGCTCTGCACCACTCCTTTAGGCATGCCCGAAGATCCAGAAGTATAGAGCACTTTTGACTCGTCTTCTGGATTCAGTTCCACCTCCGGCGGATGATTCGCCGCCATCAAGTCATTCCAATCCAGCGCATCCTCTTGTCGCTCTTCGGTTAGTACCAATTTGGGCGGATGGTCTAAAAAAGAACAAATGCGCTGAAAAATTTCATACCCTTTGGGATCTACGACGAGCAATTGGATGCCCGAGTGATTGATATTGTGAATTAAAATCTCCGCTGCTGCCTTATTGCACAGCGGTACGGCCGATAAACCTAGCAGATCGGCGGCTAGAAAAACCAGCAACGGCTCCAATCCACCATCCATGAGCAACCCTATACGCTGCCCTTTGTGTAGCTCTAAGCCCGCCAAACCAGTAGCTAGTTGATCGCGCTGCGCTCTCAGTTCGTCGTAGGTCAGGGGTTGATAAGACAAATCGCTGGCTTCATTTCCCGGCATTTGTCGCAATACGCGCACGGCGATGCGGTCGGCGTAATGGATAAAGCTATGGTTAATCAAATCTCTTAGTGTCCGCCCCATAATTCGCTCTCCATACAGATCGGTCAAAAATTCGTCAGATGATATGATACGAGGTTTAAAGCTGCAAATCAATCCCTAACATCACATTATTTTACAACAAGTTATACAGTCGAAATCGCTTTCTATTGTTATTGGATGAACGAATTTTAGGTTGACAGAGAAGCGCATAGAGACCACTATTTATATAGTTCTATATTGCAATTTAGCTCTCATTGATAGATTATAACTTTTAGCCATGGCCGACCAGCAGCGCGAATTGGCCACCAAAGTGCACATTACTGTGTCCAATCAAATTTTCTCCGGGATGGAAGTGCGCATCGGCGAAGAAAAACTCATGCTCCAGGAAGACCAGAGCAGCACCCGCTTTCGCCTGGTAAAAGATGAAAACGAAGAATATAAAATCCAGGGAGGAGCCCAATAATCGCAGTACGTTGTCGTCCGATTTGTTCCTTTAGCCCTCCGTTTTACCTCAAGCGGAAGGCATTTTTTTGCCTATTTCGACTTTAACGCGGAGTATGCTATGCACGGCATGATCGTTCGTTCCAGTAGCCTGTTCATTCTATTTTTCCTAGCCTTCTGCACCCTTTCCAACGGCATAGCACAAGAAGCTAGCCGCGCCTATAGTGGCAGCATGGGCAGCGTGACCGTGGGCGACCAGCAACTCTACCGCCTCAGCATGCGCCCCGACATCCCGCTGGGCAAATGGGGACTGGCACTCGACATCGAGCTTTTTATCGACGAAGAGGGCGGCTTCAGCGACCGCGGTTGGGAATTCGGCACCTCTACAGAAACTATCAACACCTTCCTGCGCAAACTCTACTACCTACGCTACGGCCGCCCCAAAGACGACATCTATTTTAAAATCGGTGCCCTCGACGAAGTTACCTTGGGATACGGTTTTATCATGGACGGCTACCGCAATACCGTGCAATATCCGGGCATTAAAAAAACCGGCGTACAGTTCCAACTTGACAAATTGGGCGCGCAGCAGTTTAAGGTAGAAGGTGTGGTCAACAATATCCAAGACTTCCAGGGCGGCGGCGCCCTGCTCGGCCTGCGCCTGTCTGCCCGGCCCGCCGGCAAGCTCGAATTCGGCCTCACCTACGTCGTCGACATCGACCAGTACGGCGGCCTGCTCGACAGCGACGACGACGGTTTTCCCGACGACGTCGACGCGTTCCCCGGCGACAAGAGCCGCGCCCTGGACAACGACGCCGACGGCGTTGCCGATGAGGCTGACGGCGACGACGACAACGACGGCGTCATAGACATCGACGCGGCCAGCGGCTTTTCCGACGAAATCATCTCCCGCCTGAGCGGTATCAACACCGAATTTCCCGACGGCGCCTTTCCGGTAGACCGCAACGTAAACCGCAAAAACCCCTTTAACAAAGACCGGGTGGACGGCGACCGCTTTGGCATTTTGGGTCTCGACGCCGCCTACCCCCTCGTCGACAGCGAGCAACTCGACCTGCGCCTCTACGGCCAATTCGCCCTGCTGGTCGACGACGACGACCAGCTCAGCGCCGCCCAGGCCGACTCGCAGGGGGTCACCCGCATCAACCGCAAAGCCGAGGGCTTTGGCATTGCCGCCCCCGGCCTCTGGCTCAAGGCCGGTCCCTTGAGCGGCCAGATCGAATTCCGCCACTTTCAGGATGACTTCGACGCCGGCTATTTCGACAACCTCTACGAACTCGACC
>CAXGRO010000186.1:0-9613 GCA_964012055.1 uncultured bacterium | reverse complement strand
TTATAGAGGGTGTTGACGTCGTCGGAGAAGTTGGTGACAAAGAGGTCGAGGTCGCCGTCGTCGTCGTAATCGCCCACGTCCACGCCCATGCCGGCCTGGGGCCGCCCCTCTTCGCTGTAGGCGACGCCAGCAAAGGCGCCCACTTCGGCAAAGTGCCAATCGCCGTCGTTGCGGTAGAACAGGTTGGGGGTGGAATCGTTGGCCACGTAGAGGTCGAGGTCGCCGTCGCCGTCGTAATCTAAGAACACGGCGCCCAGACCCGGATAGACGCGGCGGTCGATGCCGGTTTGGGCGCTGACGTCGCTAAAGGTGCCGTCGCCGTTGTTGCGGTAGAGCACGTCGCTGTCGGCGTCCATGCCCTGCGGCCCGCAGAACACGGTGAGCCCCTTCCAGCCGCTGCACATCTCGCCTCCGCCGGGGGGATTGGCCAGGTCAAAAGCCACGTAATTGTTGACGTAGAGGTCGGGGTAGCCGTCGCCGTCCACGTCGCCAAAGGCGGCGCTGGTGCCCCAGCGCGCGTCGCCCACCCCCGCGTCCAGGCTGACGTCGCTAAAAGTGCCGTCGCCGTCGTTGCGGTAGAGTGTGTTGGGCCCCCAATTGGTGACGTAGAGGTCGTCGTCGCCGTCGCCGTCGTAATCGCCCACGGCGCAGCCCATGCCCCAGCCCACACTTTCAACGCCCGCTTTTTTAGTGACGTCGTTAAAAGTGCCGTCGCCGTTGTTGCGGTAGAGGCGGTTGCCGGCTTGCGGCGGTGCGCCTTCGACGCGGGTGCCGTTGACCACAAAGAGGTCGAGGTGGCCGTCGTTGTCGTAGTCGAAGAAGGCGGCGCCGGCCGACATGGTTTCGAGAATGTAGCGCTGTTCGGCGCCGCCCGAAACATGGGTGAAGTCGATGCCGATCTGGCGCGCGGCGTCGACGAATTGTACCTGGGTAGTTTGAGCCGGCGCTGGTTGGCGGGTTGGCGTTTTATCTTCGGGGCTGCAAGAGAACAGTGTGAGGGTGAGGAAGAGCGATAGGGCTGAATATTTCATATTTATTGGTTGCCACCCAGTTGCTGTAGTGCGGGTTTGAGGTCGCGGCGGTCGTTGGCGGGGAGGAAATCGAGCATGTGGGTGAGAAAGCGCAGGCCGCCGCGCGAGATGAATTGTCGGCGCGCGGTTGCAGACAGTTGGGGGATGTCGCGCAATTGGGCGCGCATTAATTCGGCAATGCTCTGGCGCAGCGCCGGCGGCGGCGCAGTGTACGGCATTTTGCGCAGGAAAACCATGAGGTCGTTGCGGCGCGAGATCTGTTCTTCGAGCGGGAAGTCGAGCCGGTTGAAGTAGGTCTCGTAGTCGGTGATAGGCTGAGGAGTTCCCCAAGAGGCGGCCAGCGGATTTTGTTCCAGGGTTTCGAGTAGTGTTTGGGCGATCAGATAATGGCCGTACACGGTTGGATGGACGTATTCGGTGATGAGCTCGTTGCCGACGATGCCGTGCGGCGCGGCGGTGGCGAAGGTTTGTTCTATGTCGGCCAATATTGCGCCTTCTACTGTCAGCTCGCGAACGATCTGGTTGAACACCGAGGGGGCGCGAAAAGGCAGGCGGTCCATGTCGCGGGCGTGCACGAAGGAGGCGCGGGCGCTGCGGTAGTCGCCGCGCTGGTAGTGCATGCGGGCCAGTTCAAAGTGCATATTGGCGCAGTAGGGATTTTCTTGTAAGAGGCTTTTGGCCCATTGTTCGGTTTTTTGCAGGTCGCGTTGGGCCATTCTCTTTTCTAACTCGGCAGTGGCCGCATCGCACTCGGAGCGCAGCGGGTGGAAATCCTTGAGGTTGGAAACCAGGGTGCTGAGCACGACCGGTATTTGGCGGCTCTGCGCGGCGTGGAGTATGTCTTGCAAATTGGCGCGGTAATTGGATACCGTGGTCTGGTAGCCTTTGTCGAACAGGCCGATTTCCTTATTGGCCAGGTGGAGGCCAAAGTCCTGGGGGTCCGCGGTCGGCGCCGTCCACTGCGCGAGGCGGAAAATGAGTTCACTAAGGTAATAATAGATTTTGGAGCGTTGCAAGTGCATGTGCAGGCGAATCCAGCCGCGGTCGTTGCCAAAGCGCAAGAAGGGCGTGGTGACGCCGTAGGGGCCCATAAATTCGTTGTGCCCGGCGTAGAGGACGATGAGGTCGGGATCGTAGTCGACGATTTCGGCGGCAAAGTCGACCAGGGAAAAGCTGTTGATGGCGGTGATGCCGCAGTTGAGCATTTCAAAGCGACGCTGGGGGTAGGCGTCGGTCAGCATGGCCTGGAGCCAGTGCGGGAAAGCGGTGTGTACGGGGTTGGGGAAGCCGATGAGGGTGGAGGCGCCCAGGACAAAGATGCGCACGGTGCCCGGCGGTTTTGCGGCTGCGAAGCGCAGGTCGAGGGGGGCGTGGCGCTGGTATTGGCGTTGGAAGAAACGGTAGGCAACTTTGCGATTGACCTCATAGACTGTTTCGGCGCCGCGTTGGGTGGGCAAGAAGAGGCGGCTAGAGGGGCCGGCGTCGAGGAGTTGCAGGCTGGCTTCAATTAAGCCCAATAGAGCTAGTCCGGCTAATAGGGCTAGAAGGTTTCCTAGGAGGGATTTGGGGGTCATTGGGGAAACTGGTGGAGGTGGGGGGGGCTTGCTTGGGGCGCCAAGGGGTGGCGGGCATGTGGGTTATTGACTGCGCTGGTTCTGGTGAATGGGGGGAGGGGTATCATGTGACTTAGTACTGGGGAGGCTGTACTGTCCTCTAATTTGAGATACAAAACAAATCCGGAGCGACCCGCTGGGTCGCTCCGGATAAGACAGTACGGGATGGGGGGAAATGCGTCAATAAGCTACGGAGATTAGGTGTTGTTCTACGGTGCGCGAGGCTTCGTTGGCGTCGGCGTCTACTTCGATCTTGCAGAGGTAGAGGCCGGGGGGGACCAGGTCGCCGGCGTTGTCGCGGCCGTCCCAGGAGGCGGTTTGTTCGCCAAAACCCATCTGCGCTTGCTTCCAGATCAGGCGGCCGCTCAGGTCGTAGACCATCAGGTCGATGGTGCGGTCGACATTGAGGTTGCCCAGGGAGAAGTCGATTTTTACCCGGTCGTTGACGCCGTCGCCGTTGGGTGTGAAGGGATTGGGGGCCAGCGACACATTGTGCAAGACGCGCGAGCTGAAGGGGACGGAGATGCTCAAATCGGCGCCCGGCGTCATGGAGGTGGCGTCGCCGGCGTCGACCAATTGCCAGGTTTCGGGGTCAGACGAATCGCGGATGGAGGCGTCGACGGTGGTGCCGTTGAGCAGCACCTCGGCGTTGAAGCGCAGGCGCACCATTTCGCCGCCGGCGACAATGGAACCGCGCTGGCTGCTGGGCAGGGCGTTGTAACTGGCCTGGGTCAGGGGCTCGCCTTCAGTGTCAAAGGGGAATTCGCCGCCGATGCCCAGGAGCTGGCGGAAGTAGCGGATTTCGCCCTTGAGGGAATCGTCCAGGGCTTTGTAGGTGAATTCGTCCACTTCGACCTGAAGCGGTTGGCCGTCGGCGTCGCGCGAGGCGATTTGAAAGTAGACGATGCGGCCCTTTTGCTCGGCGGGCAGGCCCAGGTAGGTGAGTTCGTTGAGCAGGCGGCCGTCTTCGTCGACGGGTACTTCCTGGGGCACTTCTTCGTCGTTTTCGATGACGCGGACGATGCGGCGGTTAAAAATGCGGGCGCCGTCGGATTGCAGCATGTCTACCTTGCGCGGCAGGCGGACCAAGAGGCGTTCGCCGCCGGCGCCGGCACCCTGGGTGCTGCCGTCGAAAATTTTGAGGCTGTCGCCGCTGGCCGGGTCGATTAGGGCCTGGTAGGAAACGCCCTCGGCGTCCTGGAACCAGTAGTTGCGCGCCCCGGTAGCGGGGTCGGCCTGCCAGGCCAGTTCGGTAAAGGTCTGGGCGTCGCCCTCTTCTAATTGCTCGGAGGTGCCCAGGCCCAGGTCTACCAGCCGGACGTCGCGGATGGGTGCGGCGTCGATGAGAATTTCGTCAAAGCGGGGCGAGGGGGCGCCGCCGGTCTGGCGCTCGACAAAGCTGGGGTTGAGGTAGAGGTCAAAGTCTTGCGGCTGGCCCAAAGGCGCCCTATTGGGCCAGATTTCGGCGATGAGCTCGTGGGCCACCGGGGGCAGAAAATTGACGTTGAGCGAGCGGATGCTGGCGGCGACGCTGGGGTCTTTGGAGAGCAATTGCACCTGAATTTGCATGTAACGACGCGGGCTCGGTGAGGTGATCTTGTCGCCGGAGTTGAGGTAGCGCTGGCTCCACGGGCTCCAGCCCGCCGGCACCAGCTCGGTGACTATGGGGCCTTTGATGCTACCGGGCAGGCTGCTGTACTCTTTTTCGGTTTGCGGCTCGGCGCCCTTGGTGAAGTAAGAGGTGTTTTCGATGAGGCGGTCGCCGGTGCGGGTGCGCACCTGCACGTCCACTAGATTGGGGTCGGGCAGGTCGGCCTCCCATTCGATGTTGTCGAGGATGAAGGAGCCCGGCAGTTCGATGATCGGCGAAGTGAGGGTGACTTCGGGGGGGTTGCCGTTGCCGAAGAGCTGGAATTCGCGGATGTGGTCGCCGGTGTTATAGCCGCCGGGGCGGCCGGGCGAGTCGGAGAAGATCTGGGTTTCGATAAAGCGGACCTGCATGGGTTCTTCGAGGTCTTTTTGGAAACTGCCACCCACCTGGCGGTGCACTTCTGCCCACACCAAGTTGCCGTTGGAGTCGCGCGAGCCGTTGGAGGCGCGCAGCACCATTTCGTCGTCTCTGGAAATGCCGCCCACCATGCGGAAGACGTCGAGCCAGAAGGAGGCGCCCATGTCGAGGGTGAGGATGCCGCGGTTCTTGTAGCGCGGATCGGGCGACCAGACCAATTGCAGGTAATTGGATTCGTAGCGGCCGTCAAAACCGGGGTTGGCGGCAAAGCTGCCGGTCATGTCGACGCTGCCGCCGCCGTCTATGACGCCCAGGGAGACGTTGTCGCCCTGCGTCCATACCTCGATGTCGGCCAGGCGCGGGCGCTCGCGCTGGTAGTAGACCAGGCGGCCGCGGCGCTCTTCGCTAACCTGGTTGTAGATTTCTTCTTCCACCTGGGTTTCGGTGCCGGTGGCGTTGACAATGTGGTAGTCGATGCCGCCCTGTTCCTCCAGCGGCAGATTGAAGTAGTCTTCTGCGGAAATTGCTTTGAATTTGCCCAGCTTGCTGTCGGTGACGGCGATGCGCAGGCTGTGGATCTGTTTGTACTCCTGTACGTCATCGTCGGGGTTTTGGTCGAGATCAAAGGTGACCACGCGCTCGTCTTCGTTGGGGGTGATGGTGCGCGCCGTCAGCGACAGAGAGGCGTCGTGGCTGTCGGACGGCGAGGTGAGAATGCGCACCTGGCGAAAGGGTTCGCCCATGCCCTCTTCGACAAAACGCAGGACAATGCGCTCGGCCGGCACCAGGCGCCCCAGGTCGATGTCTATGTACCATTCGCTTAAAGAGCGGCTGTGATATTCTATGCGCCGGTTGTTGTTGGACGCCGCCTCGTAGGTGGCCAGGTCGACGCGCTCTTCCTGACCCTCGGCGTTGCGCGCGAAATAATAAATGGGGCCCTTGTCTACCGGTGCCAGGTCTTCGTAGACGCTGCTGCTCACCTGGGCGATCGGTTCCCAGTAGGTCGCGGGGTCGCCGTCGAGAATGTTGGCGGCGGCCTCGGGGTTGTTGGGCGCTTCGCGGATGCCGCCGTGGTAAAAGAACCAAATAATGGGATCGCCGGCTTTAATGCCTTTTTTATCGTTGTCTTTCTGGTGCAGGATGGGCACGCCGGCGACGGAGGCGGGCCCGTCGGTGATGTTGAGGGGCACCGGCAGGTCGGCGCGGGTGAAAACCTTGGCCGCTTTGTCCCGTGCTTTGTCGTCGCCAATGAGCACCAGGAACTGGTCGAGATCTTCTATGGCGTTGGTGCTTTTGCGAATTTGACGCGGCCCCACGCTATTGGTCTCAAAATCGACGATGGTAGCGTGCTTGGGGCGATTCCACTGTTCCCAGTGGCTGGCCTGGTCTACGGTGAGGCCGCGGGTGGTGAGGCGCCCTCCGTCCTGGGCTTGGAGCGGCGGTAAAACGGCAAAGAGAGCCAGGGCCAGGAGGCCTTTGAGCGGGCGCAGAGAGGTGGAATCCATCATCACAGGTTCCTCAATTTTGCGGGTAGAGGTTATTGGCGCATTTCCGTTGTAATATAAATAATATGAGGAGTGGCACCAAAATTAAAAAAATGCACGTCTCTACAGCAATACTGTGGACACTTTTTCGATTTTGAGCGGATTTTTGTAAGGTTGAAATTCGTAAGTGATTATTTATCAATAAGTTACAAATTTTCAATATCTATTTGGCTAAGCCGTTATTTATCAATAACTTACAAAAAGTGTCCACAGTATTGTACAGAAACCCTTGCAAAACTGCTCCATCCGGCATACTGTTTTGCGCAAACTACTTAGAGCTCTTCGGTAGCGGCGGTGCCGGCCAGCAGGGCTTCGGGCAGGGCGGCGGTCAGGCGCTCGGGAAAGGTCTGAACGCGGTCGCTGTACTTTTGCCGCAACGCCTCCATCCATTCTATAAAGTTTTTATTTTCAAGAGCTTGTTTCAGGCTAGCGCGCACCAGCTTGCGCGCTTCTGCAAAGGTCTGTTGGCGCGCCGGCACGGTGCGCACTTTTTTAAAAATGGCGTAGCCGTTGCGCGTGTATACTGGGCCGCCCAACTGTCCCATTGGGGTGGCCAAAAGGGCCTCCCACAGTTCGGGATAGGCGTTTTTATTTTGCTTGTGCAACTGCATGCACACCAGGCCGTCTTTGCTGCGGCGCCGCGCCTGGAGGTCTTTTTCTTCCGATAATTCCAGCAAATTGGTAGAAGCGTCGATCTCTTCTCTGATTTGTTGCGCCACTTTCCTGGAGGAGACTACGATTTCGTCAAAGCACAGGGTTTCAAAGGTGCGATATTTCTCCTTATTTTCCTCATAATAGCGGCGTAAGGCTTCTTCTTCGATGACGACTTTTTCGCTCACCTGGCGGCGGCGCACCAATTGCAGCAATTGCTCCCTTTCCAGCTGGTCGATCCAGGTGGAGACTTTGGCATCGTCGGGCAGGCCGATTTTCTCGGCGGCGCCGTAGAGCATGGCGCCTTTGAGCAAGAGGCGGCGGCCAATGGAGGCGATAAAGGCGCTGTCGGACAGGGCGCGCCGGTCTTTGATGCGGCGGCCGCGCAGAGTTTGGACGAATTGGTCGACGCTGACGGCACCGCCTTGGAAGGCGAAGAGCGGCGTTTGCCTTTCGCGTTCGGCCAACATGAGGTCGCCGCGCTCGCCCATGGCGGCGCCTTTGCGCTGTAACAAGGCCAGTCCTTCGGGGGTCAGCTGCCAGCCCATTTCGTAGGCCAGCAGCTCGACTTCTTTTTCGACGGCGAGCTGGCGCTTTTGCGCGAGCAATTGCACCTTGATTTGTTCTTCGTAGGTTTGCAAGCTGGCCTCGCGGTCTTCGACAAAGCGCACCAATTGGTAGGATTCCCCGTAGGGCAGGGGCGGCGATATCTCCCCGATTTTTAAGGTGTCGAACAGGGCCGGGGGAATGTAGAGCAGGCGCTCGGCCATGGGGCGGGCCAAAAAGTCGAACTTGCCGCCTTGCTGGGCGGAGCGGGTGTCGAGGGAGTGCTGGCGCGCCAGCTGGGCAAAATCGCCGCCCGCTTCCAGCTCCTGGCGAATTTGCGCCGCCTCTTCCTGGGTGTGGACCAGGATGGCGTTGACGAAGCGTTCGCGCGCCCAACCCTGGGAGGTAAAAAAGTTGAGAATTTCCTGCTCGGATAATTTTACTTGCGGGTATATTTGGGTCTGCTGGTAGGCGGTGAGGATGTAGTCTTTGCGCTTCTCTGCGATTTTGCGCCGCAGATCGGGGTCTTTGTCCAGGCCCAGGCTGTAGGCTTCGAGGAGGAGGAGTTCCTGGTCGATGAGGGTTTGCAGGTAGTCCTGGCGGGCGGCTTGGCCTTTTTGTTTGGAGCGCAGGCCGGGCAGTAGATTGACGACAAAGGAACGCAGTCTTTCGGCTTTTATCTGGCGCTCGCCGATGGTGGCGACGATGTCGTCTTGGGCGCCGGGGCCGCAGGTGGCGAGGAGGAGAAGGAGTAGGAGGTAGCGGGTGTGACGAATGCACATGGCGAGGGGGCTCCGATGGTATTTAGTAAATTTGGATAGCACAAGGGACCGTTTATCGGCATACGTGAGTGTAAAAAATAAAGTAGGAGAGGGGATAATGATCAATAGGCGGGGGCGAAAAATTGCAGCGGGGAGCAAGGCATACCGTGCGAATCGGTAAGGGATGGTACGCCGCGATAGCGGCCGTGGTGGGGGGATTGTGTTACGTCAATTCGCTGGGCAATGGCTTTGTGTTTGACGATTCGGCCTACATCGGGCACAGGGTCGTGCGCCAGCTTGCCGTCGGCGAGATTTTTTTGGAGCGGTGGTTGCAATTAGACCTGTACCGGCCTTTGACCTTGTTGTCGCTGGCGTTTGATTTTCGCCTCTACGGGAAGGAAGCGGGCGGATACCACCTGACCAATTTGCTGCTGCACGCAGTTAATTGCGCACTGTTTTACTTCTTTGCAGTACAGGCGTTGGGCCGGGGGCAGGCCGCGCTGTGGGCGGCTCTGTTTTACGGAGTACATCCACTGCAGAGCGACGTGGTCAATTGGGTTTCGGCACGCGGCGATTTGCTGATGCAGCTGTTCCTGTGGGGCGGATTGCTGTGCCATTGCCGCGGCGGGCGTTGGGGGACGAGGTTGGCCTGGTTCTGTTGTGCCGCCGGCCTGCTGGCCAAGGAGACCGGCATTTTGATGCCGCTGTGGGCGTGGTGGTACGACGTTTGTCTGGGCGAGGGACGGGGAGCGAGTTGGGGGCGCTACATTTTGACCTGGTGCCGGCGGCATTTTGCCTACGGAGTTGTGGTGGCGGCCGTTTTGGGGTGGCGCCTGGCGGTAGGGACCGGCGCCGGGTACGAGGGGCCGGCGTCGGCCAATTTTCTCGCCGCGGTGCAATGGCCCGAGCGTTTGATGACGATCGCCGCCATCTTCGCGCGCTATTTGTTGCTGCTGGCGTTTCCGGTGCATTTGTCGGCGGATTATTCCAGGGCTTCTATCCCCGTGGTTGACACGCCGTTCGATTTGTGGTTTATCGCGGGTGCGGTGGGCGCCCTGGCCCTCGCCTATATGATCTGGCGGGTACCGCGGGGCGTGTTTTCCTTTGCGTCAGGTTGGTTTGGGGCCAGCTTATTGCCGGTGAGCAATCTGTTCTTTTTGCCGCCCAGCGCCATGGCCGAGCGCTATTTGTACCTGGCGCTGGTGCCGCTGGCTCTAGTGTTTGGACGAGTGGTTGGCGCCTGGCTCGAAGAGCGATTGCCGCCGTGGCGTTATGTGGGCGTGGGATTGGTGCTGCTCTTGCTGCTGGGCTACGCGGGGCGCACGGTGTGGCGCAACCGAGATTGGCGTAGCGACGGCGCCCTCTTTGCCGCGGTGCTGGCGCAGTATCCCAACAATGTACGGGCGCGCGAAAATATGGCAGGGGACCTCTTTCGCCGCGGCCGCCTGCAAGAGGCCAG
>CAXGRO010000185.1:0-9654 GCA_964012055.1 uncultured bacterium | reverse complement strand
TTTGCAGGGCAACAGATAGAATACGCCGCCGTGGCCGGATTTGGCGCCCGCGAATTCACCGGCATGGGGGTGGTGGCTACCTTCACTATTCGCTGTATTAAACCCATTCCCAACGGGCTCATTTCCATCGACAGTAACGCCTTGCGCGAAACCAAATTGGTGTTGCCCGACGGCATTTCGGAAACGCCTTTTCGCTCGACTCGGCCGATGGAAATTACCGTCACTGGGCTCGAATTGATTGATATTCCCGATGTCATTTTGCAGCCCGGAGTAACTGACGACCGCACCATAGGCGTGCTCGATGTATACGTGCTGAATTCGCTGGCCGAACTCGACTCGCTGGAGTGGTCCTTTGAACCGGACGATCTGGACAGCATAGAGATAGAAATCGACGAAACCACCCGCCGTGTGACCATTGAACCGCACCCCGAATGGACCGGGCGCCAGCGCATTTTTTGGACCGTAACCGAGCCTTCGGGGCTTTTTCCCGGCGATGAGCCGCAATCGGCTTCGGATTTTTCCGATATTGTGGTCAACAGCCCGCCCAGGTTTCAGGTGGAGCGCGATCCCGACGGGGTAAAGCGCGACACCATTCGGTTTATTGAAGACCAATACACGTACTTGCCAGGCCTGCAACTCGATCCGCGCCGCGCCTTCAGAGGGACGGATTTTGATTTTATAGTCGAAGACCCCGACATCATCAACCCCCAGGACGATTTGCGCTTTCTGACATTGGGCATCCAGACCGATAAGACGGGCGTGCGCCACGATGTCGACGATAATACGCACGAATTACTGGCCTGGTCGCGGCTCAATTTCGCCGGCGTCGACTCCTTTCGGGTGCTGGTAGACGATGGCTTTCGCGGTCAGGACACCCTGTTGGTTTACGCCGAGATAGAGCCGGTGCCGGACGGGCCGGTGTTTATCTTGCCGCTGGAAGAGCGCGAACCCAAGATTACGCGGGGCGGCACGCGCAACTATCTGTTGAGAGATATTGTTGAAGACGTCGATACGCCGGTGGACAGCCTCCTTTTTGAGTTTCTCGGCGATCCCAGCGGCCATTTTACGGTCGACACTTTGCGCACGTCCGATGGGCTAGAAATTTCGGTCAAGGGCAAGGGGGATTTTTCGGGCACCGGCCGCATTACCTTTTCGGTTTTTGATCCGGTGGACCCGCTGCGACTCAACGACGACATGATTCTGTTTTTTACGGCTGCTGAGGCGCTGCCGCCGGTGGTATTTCCGGGTGACGCCAAGATCGAGATCAGCCCCAACGGCCCGCCGGCGGTAAACGACCTGGACCTCTTTGCCAGTGATCCAGACAATGTCAGCAATGAGCTGGATTGGATCGTGCCGCCGGTGCACCGCAGCGAAATAGGCATTGATCAAGATCGCATTATGAGTGTTTCTGCGCCGGATGAGTTTGTCGGCTACGAAGAAGTGGTATTGACAGTGGTGGACCCGGGGGGGCAGTCGGATAACCTGAAATTGCGCATTTATTCTTCGGACGGTCGGCCGGTGACGGGCGGTATGCCCGATTTTATCCTGGATCGAGGGGAAATTGATCAGTCGCTAGACCTAGACGAATACTATCACGATGCCAATAACCCGGACGAAGAGATGTTTTGGGAAGTGCTGCCGAGTTTTGATACTAACAACCTCCAGGTAGCTATAGATCCGGTGACCCACGTCGCCACCTTTGCGGCACAGGAGAATGCCTCTTTTGGTAGCGAATCCGTCATTTTTCGCGTCACTTCGCCAGAAGGTCAGTCTGACCAGGATACCGTGCTGGTGACCATCCGCTCGGGCGGCGGCCAGGTGGGCGGTAGTTTTCAATTGCGCCCCCTGCCCGAAATACAGGCGGAGGTGCGGGTGCAGACGTCGGTTTTTGATTTGGACGATTTTGTTGTGACGGATGCCAGCGTGTCCATCGAGAGCATCAGTTGGGACCGCGCCGCCATTGGTGGCGACAACGCCACCGCCCACGTAGACACCAACAATGTGGTGTCGGTCTTTGGCTTTAGCGCCGGCCACGACACGCTCACATTCACGGCGCGAGACACGCTGGGTAATGTGCAGACCGTCAGTTCCATTGTGCGCATTATCGGAGAAAGCGAAGTGCTGCGAATTCGGCCTATTTCGGATATAACTTTTATTGTAGGTCAGGACTTCACCGGCATTAGATTGGACGATCACATTCTAAATCCCGAGGCGCACCCCGACTCAGTAGTAACATGGTCTGCCGAGGTATTGGATGCCGGCAGAGGCATTTTTGTACAAATTGAGGGCGACTCAACCGTGGTGGCCTTTGGTTTCAATCCGGGCGAGACTCAGGTTGTATTTTCCGCCCGCGATACTGTCTTGAGTGTGGTGGGGCGCGACACCGTGCGCGTCATTGCCCACGAGCCGGCCGACGCCGCATTACAACTGAAAAACTTCCCACCTCTGGTGGTTCAAGCCGGCAGCATCGATTCCTCCATCGTGCTCAACGATTTTCTGCCCGATGGAACGGACGGATCCAATGTGCTTTGGCTGATTTCTGGACAAGATAAAACCTTGCCCGAAGTCGATCTCGATCCACCGCATCGCTTGCGCATCAGTGGGGTGGGCTCGCGCGTCGGCTTAGATACCTTGCAGATTACCGCGGAGCTTGGAGGAGGTTTTTTCGCCAACGGCATCATGGAAGTATTGGTCACCGAAGACGTGCCGGCGACGACGCTGGACATTCAGGCCATTCCCAATCCGTTCAATGCCGAATTTGTCGATATCTGGGTCATAGCGCGCAAGGAATTGGCCTCCACGCCCACGGTGGTGCGCGATTTTGCCGGGGTCGATAGCACCGTCTCCATGCGCCAAACCGAAAGCAATTTGCAGGACCGCCGCGTGCTGGCCTGGAGCGGCAGCGTGCGCTTGCCGCGCGGCGCCGCCGGCGAAGTACTTTTTACCGCGCAGGCGCAGACGGTCTTGGGCACGTCGGTGCGCGACACCGTCTCAGTGGTCGTGGCCACCACCGCTGGCAAGCGGGTGTCGCTGGTCCACGGCGATGCCAATTTGCAATTGCCGGCAGGCGCTATGAACGATGGCGTGTTGGTGGTAATGCAGGCGGAGAGAGAGAAGGCCAAAGAAGGGGCGGCCAAAATTCGGGCGGCGGGCGACGAATTGCAACTCATCGCCCGCATAAATGTCTATCCGGCCGGTTTGATTCTGCGCCAGGAGGGTGCCTTGCGCTGGCAGGGGGCTCATGAAGAGAACGACGGCATTTACCGCCGCCGCGGCGGGGCCTGGCAATTTGCCGGTGCCGCCGATGAGGCCATAGCCGTCGACCGCCTGGGGCAATATGCACTCATGCGCGACGGCTTGGCGCCGCGCATTGAAGTGGTCGAGCCCCTGGGTGAACAGGGCATATGGTCCATCGAATTGGCCGACGGGGGCAGCGGCGTAGATCCGCACAGCGCGCGTTTGGTTGTCGATGGCACAGAAGAAATGGGCCAGTGGACTGAAACGGGCATGCAGTGGAACGCCACCCATCTGGTGCCTGGCATTTACACCATGCAAATACAGGTGCGAGACCACGCTGGCAATAAAGCCGTGCATCAGACGCAATTTGTCACAAGGGGGGCATTCCTGCCGGCCACCGTGGAACTGGCGGCCAATTATCCCAACCCCTTTAACCCCGAGACCGTCATTCCTTTTGCGCTGCCAGCCGCCGCCCACGTGCGTCTGTCCATTTACAACAGTGCCGGCCAATTGGTACGGCAATTGCTGGATACTGAGCGTCGGCGTGGGCGCTACGAAGTTATTTGGGACGGCCGCGACGGCGCCGATCAGCAGGTGGGCAGTGGGGTATATCTCTATCGCCTGGAGGCCGGAAGTGTAGTCCGCACCCGCAGTCTGATGTTGTTAAAGTGATTTAAGTTGAGTAATAACAATGAGATGAAAATGAAAATTTATTGCTTTATAAGCCTCAGTGTCGCCTTTTTGTTTTATGCCTGTGGTGGGGGGAACGGACTGGGACCGGGCGAGATTAAGAAGCGTGAAGACCGCATTCGCGAAGAATTGCCGATCGATTGGAACAACTATGGGGGGAATGATTTTCAGTCGGCAATTGAATCTTTTGCCCAAACTTTGGAAGAGGCCGATCGCCTGGATGGCATTGACAATATTCGCAACCAGATAAGGAGCGAAGCGCAAAACGGCATTGGTTGGTCGCAGTTTCGCCAGCAGGATTTGAACCAGGCCGAAAACGCCTTTAGGATTGCCACCAGTCTCGATCGCAACAATACCGATGCCTGGGTGGGGCGCACCGGCATTGCCCTGGCGCAACAGCGCTACGGCGACGCCGTGCAATACGCCGTTACGGCAATAGACCGCGACCCAGATTACAATTCGGCGGTGCGTCTAGACCCGGTGGGGCGCAATTTGGGGCACGACAATTTAGATATACGCCACGTGCGCCTGGCGCTGGCCGAAGCCTATTTTCAATTGGGGCGCTACAGCGCCGCCGACCGGCCCGACCCCAACAACGCCTCGGCGCAAATGCAGTTGATTAGGGGCGAGTTCCGCTTTCAAGATCCGGGGCAGTTGCTGCAGACCATGAGCCAGACGGCCATGGACTTGCAAAGCGGCCTTAACGTTGGTTTCTAATACAGTGAAAAAACTGCTCGTTTACATTGCGGGAGCGCTGGGCGGGGCGCTATTGGCCAGCGCCCCGTTGACAGCGCAGGAAACGCTCTTTGACCCGAGTAATTCTGCCATCAGCGTACCCCTGGGGCAGGGCCTCGACATGGTGCACGTCGGCGAGCCGCTGGGCAAGGGCCGTTTTCGCCTGCGTTTGCTGAATCGCTCGCACAGCGTGGCTTTGCCCGAGCTGGGGCGGGGCAGTTCCTACACCGGCAGCTACGGCTTTGCCTACGGATTATCGCCCAGTTTGGACTTTAGCTTCCTCTTGCCCTTTTTGATGGATTCGGCCGGGGGCTTAAACAAATACGGCAGTGGCGACGTGGTGCTGGGCATTAAGTGGGCGCGGCCCTCCAAAATTCCCGCCAATTCCTACTCCGCTTTTCAAATGCTGGTGAGTTTGCCCTTAGGCTATAAAGGCGAGCACGGTCTCGACGAAATAGGCGGGGTGCGCAACTACAGCAACCAGGCCGTGGATTTGGGTTTGCAGTATTTGATGGACATCCATTTTGACCACGTCTCATTATTGCTCAACGGGGGTTACTTCGCTTCGGGCAATCCCGACATTTTGCCCGAATTGGTTTACGGCGTTGGCATGGAAGTGGGGCGCCGCCGCCGCTGGGCGAGTTTCAACGTCGAATACCAGGCCCGGGTTGCTTTTAACGAACAGTCGCGCGCCGCCGGCGTGCTCAAAGTGGGCACGCGCCTCAATCTCTTTCGCGGCACCCAATTGGAACTCAACCGCGAGTTTGGCTTTTTGGCCCATCCCACCGACGCGGTCTTTACCTTTGGGCTGCGTTTACACGGATTTATGACCGGCCGCCGTCGGCTGGAATCGCGCTATGTGCTCTACCAGCCGACGCCCAAGGTCAACCGCGAGTACAACCCCGAAAGTGTGTTGCGCCTGGCTATTGTCGATTTTGGCGGTTTTGAAGAATTGCAGGCCGGCGAACGCCTGGTCGATAAAATAAAAGCGCACCTAGAGCCGCACGACAGCATTGAGGTGGTCGATTTGAGCCGCTACGCCAATATACCTCGCAAAGGCTTTTTGCGGCAGCGCCAGGCCGTTGAAATGGCGCAAAAACTGGGGGTAGACGTGGTGCTGACCGGCAAGGTGGAGGAATTTAACATCGCCCGCTTTGGCGGTAAGCAAGTAGTGCCCTATATCGTTTTTGTGCCGGAAGCCTCGGTAGAAGTGGCGATGCGCTATCGAATTATAGAACTCTTCAACCGCGATAAACTGGAGATACAGACTTATTCCAATCGTATTAGAGGCAAGAGTCACTTGCGCAAGCGCGTGCAACTGTTGCAAACAGACCGGCGCGATCTTACCTCTACGGCCTCGGCTCGGGAAATGGTATCCGTGCAGGACAAAGCGCTGGACGATCTGGTAGATAATTTATTGGCCACCATGGCCACCCAATTCATCTGGGTCCCGCCGGATTTTGCCCCATGAATCGGATAACGCGCAGTAAAATTGTCATAGCCTTGGGTTTATTGCTGGTGGGCTGCGCTTTTTCTGTGGCGCCTACCAACAGCGAAGACCGGCGAATCAAGTTGTCACTGTCGGCCTTTCCCGACCGCATTGCGGTGGAAGACAGCACTGCCACGGCCGAAATATGGGCCACCGTGCGCCAGGGCGACCGGCCCGTCAAAGACAGCACGATGGTGGTTTTTGCCACCACAGTGGGCACCATTACGCCCATTAGTCTTACCCAAGACGGTTTGGCCGTAGCCATACTGGTGGGGCCGGGTGATGGCCGGGCGCGCCGTGCCGAAGTGATAGCTCAAACGCTAACGGTGCGCGATACCCTCGACGTAGATTTTGTTCTCTTCGATAACTAAACTTGACATATACTCCGGATAATCAGTATATTAGCTCAAATTTCCCCACTGCTTAACAGGTGTTTGCGAAACCGTGCAAAAGGGCCATTATTTCGGCTTTTCTGCTCGCGCTAAAAAAGGCGGAATTTGGGCATGACATCCAGTTCCATTCCTCCTGAACAGATGGCGCTGTCATTCGGCGAGGCCGCAAGTTCTGCGGACGGGGAGCGTAAAGACGCTTCTTGCAGATATTGCGGTGCGCCGGTTGAAATTCCCGATTGGTATGGCGCCGAAGGGGTACAACTGCACTTTTGCGGCGAAGCTTGTCGCAAAGCTTGGGTGGAGGAGTTGCCTTCTTATGAGGTGAAACTGGAGCGGCAGCGTTCTCACCGCGGCGCCAATTGGTCTATTCAGGCCCGCAAGGCGCGCGAGCGGGACGGCTTTACCTGCCAGCTGTGCGGCGTTACCGAGGAAGAATTGGGGCGCCAATTGGATGTGCACCACAAAATTCCCTTTCGCAGTTTTAAGTCCAATGTGGAGGCCAATAAATTAGAACATTTAATTTCTCTGTGTTCTTCCTGCCACTCCCGCACCGAAGCAGAATTGAAAGAGACCCTACCTCTTTTTCGCAAGCCCTGAAACATCCCCTCCATAACTATTGCCACGCGATTAGTCGATCTGTATGCACGAGCAGCAGTGCGATTTTAGCATTGTCATACCTGCGTATAACGAAGCCGGTGTGATTGGCGCAGTTTTACAGCGCCTGGTAGATCATTTAAAGGGTGTCGAGCAGAGCTATGAGATCGTCGTTGTCGACGACGGCTCTACCGACGAGACCGCGGCCGAGGTGGCGGGGGTGAAGGGCGACGTGCGCTTGCTACAGCACCCCTACAATATGGGCAATGGCGCCGCTGTAAAGACGGGCATTCGCCAGGCGCGTGGCGCCATACTCGTTTTTATGGACGCAGACGGACAGCACGCGCCAGAAGATTTACTGCCCTTTATTGAGCAATGCCAGCACTACGACATGGTGGTGGGGGCGCGCGGTAAGGGCTCCCAGGCCGGCTGGCATCGCAGCCTGGCCAACAGTCTGTACAACCACTTTGCCAGCTATGTCACCGGACAGCGCGTAGAAGATTTAACGTCTGGATTCCGCGCCTACCGCCGCGATATTGCTCGGCGTTTTGTGCCCTTATTGCCCAACGGTTTTTCTTACCCAACCACCATCACGCTCTGTTTTATGCGCGCTGGTTTCAGCGTTTGCTACTTGCCCATCAAGGCGGCGCGCCGCCACGGCAAGAGCAAAATTAAGCTGTTTTCCGATGGCACTAAGTTTTTCTTGGTGATCATGAAGATCTGTATGCTCTTTTCACCCTTAAAAATCTTTTTGCCGGTTAGCCTCTACCTCTTTTTAATGGGGGTGGGATACTACGGCTACACGTTTATCTACGAACACCGCTTCACCAATATGTCTATGCTGCTCTTCACTACATCGGTAATGATATTTATGATGGGCCTAATTGCCGAGCAGATAGCCCAGATGCGTTTTGAACGGGTCGACGATACCTAGTAGCTATTTATGAATTTATGTTTTTTTGGCACCTATGAAATGGGTGAAGGTTATCCGGTTAACCGCGTCCTAATCAAGGGTTTGCGATATGCAGGGGCAAAGGTTGAAGAGTGCCGCGAAGAAATTTGGGGCGGTTTTTTGCACGCTGTTTTCAGTAAAGGGGGGTGGATAACCTATGGGCGTTTGGCCTGGCGCGTTTTATGGCGCTATCCAAAATTGATATGGCGCTATTGGAGCCTAGGCGAACACGAGGCCGTCATTGTCGGCTATTTTGGTTACGTGGATTTGTTGGTGGTGCGCCTATTAAATTGGCGTCGTCGGCGCCCGCTTGTATTGGTTTCATTTATTTCTCTGTACGACACCATTGTTGCCGACAGGGGCCAGTGGACGGAACAGTCGCACAAGGCGCGCTGGCTTAAAAAAGTTGAGCGATTGGCATTTTCCAGCGCCGATATTGTATTGGTCGATACCTGGCAACAGGCGGCGTATTACGCCGACTTATTTGCATTGTCGCCCGCCAAGTTCCAGCGCAGTTTTGTGGGAGAGGACGACGAGGAATTTGCGCCGGTCCAAGCGCGTCAAAGGCGCGATGAGGTGTTGCAAGTGCTCTTTTTTGGCACCTATGTGCCGCTGCATGGCATAGAGGTGATTTTGGCGGCGGCACAGCAGTTGGCCCATCATTCCGACGTCGAATTCACCTTAATTGGCAGCGGCCAATTGTACCCTCAGATGCGCAAAGAAGCCGAGGAAAAACAGTTAGATAACGTAAGATTTATCGATGCGTGGGTGGGGACTAAGGAACTTGTAGAACACATTCGCGCCGCCGATGTGTGCCTGGGAATCTTTGGGCAAACCGCCAAGGCCGAACGGGTGATTCCCTACAAAGTCTACGACGCGCTGTCGCAACAGCGTCCCGTCGTCACCAGGGACTCAGTTGCCATCCGAGAATTGTTGCGGGACGGCGATACAGCGCTCTTATGTGGACCCAATGGGGGCGATTTGGCCGCTGCCATTCTGCGCTTGCGCGATGATCCAGATCTGGCGCAACACATTGCTGCCAATGGCTACGCGCGCTACCGCCAACAGGGATCGCCGGCCGCCATTGGCGGAGCCCTATTGACCGCGTTGGCGGAGCGCTTTGCAAGCTGAGAAGGCGGCGTTGCGCCCCACACATTGGGGAGAGAGCGAGATTCGCGGTCCGGTACATCTATTTCGCGAGCGCTTTCTCCTGCGCCTCTTTGCCCCCATGCTAGAGGGGGGGCGCGTATTAGACGCGGGGTGTGGCAGCGGCAGTATGGCGTTTGACCTCTGCAGGGTCGGTTATATGGTGGACGGGGTGGAACACTCAGAAGAGTTTGTCGCGTTTGTGCGCGCCAAGATAGAGCGCTTGGATTTGCAAGAGCGCATGAGCGTGCGCCAGGGGTCCATTACGCAACTGGATTTTGCCGACGTCTCCTTTGACGGTTTGATCTGCGGCGAAGTATTGGAACACGTCTTGCCCGAACAAGGAGGAGATGGGGCGGCGGTGGAGGAGTTTTATCGAGTGTTAAAACCGGGGGCCCCCGCCTGCATAAGCGTGCCGC
>CAXGRO010000184.1:0-9658 GCA_964012055.1 uncultured bacterium | reverse complement strand
GCGCCGGTGGCCGGTTTGCGTGCTGGCACCGGGTATCAGGTGATTTTGTCGAGTGCGCTGGGCGGTCCGTTGCGGCAGAGCGATTACAGCTGGGCTTTTAGCACGGCGGTGCCAACGGCAGTTAGCACCGCGCCGGCGGCGGATGCGACTCTGGCTTCTGGAGCGCAGCGCATTCAGGTGGTGTTCTCTGGACCGGTGGACCAAGACCTGATTACGCCGCAGAATTTCCGCCTTAGCAGCGGCGGCCAGGCGGTGCAATTGACGGCCGACGAATTTACTTACGACGTCGCTTCGTTTACGGTGAGTTATCCCAGTGTCGAATTGCTGGCGGGCAGTGCTTACGAGGCCACGGTTAGTTCGCGAGTTAGCGGACCGTTGGGCGCCGATTTGCCCGATTTACAGTGGGCTTTTACCACGCAGATTCCGCAGGTGGTGGCGTTGGCCCCGGCGGCCGGGGATACGGCCGTTTCCACGGCGGATGCGACGGTGAGCATTGTGTTTGATGGCGCCATCGACGTAGCGGCGCTGCGCACGGCGGGCAGCGTGCAACTGCTGCAGGAAGGGCGGGTGCTGGAATTGGGCGAAGGCGATCCGGCCTACAACCCGGACGACAATACAGTGACATTTGCACCGGTGGCGGCTTTGCGCGCCGGAACCGGGTATCAAGTATTTGTTTCCAGCGCCTTGGGCGGACCGCTGCGACAGAGCGACTACAGCTGGACGTTTAGCACCCTGGTGCCGACGGTGGTCAGCACGGCGCCGGCGGCGGGCGCAGCCATAAATTCTGGAGCGCAGCGCATCCAGGTAGTGTTCTTCAGCGCCGTGGATGAAGATTTGCGTACTGCGCAGAATTTTCGCCTCAGTCGCGGCGGCGAGCCGGTTGAGTTGCCCGACGAATTTACCTACGATGCCGCTACGTTCACGGTGAGTTATCCCAGTGTCGACCTGCTTTCGGGTAGCGCCTACGAGGCCACGGTTAGTTCGCGGGTTAGCGGGCCGTTGGGCGTCGATTTGCCCGACTTACAATGGTCTTTTACTACGGAAGTGCCACAGGTGCTCTCGACTTCACCGACGGACGGGGAGGACGGCGTTTCGACCAGTTCGCCGACCATTCAGGTTACCTTTTCGCAACCGGTGGTCAGCGAAGACGCCGACCTTTTCCGCATTCTCGCCCGCGATCTCACCCCGCGTTCGGCGGATACCACGGGGGGCGCCGCCGTTCCGCCGCAGACGGCCCTAGAGATCACCGGCTTTGGCGCCGACAGCAGCGGTACAGTGATCAGTTTTGCGCCGCTGGGCGGTTTGCTGCCCTTTTTTGAATACGAGATTACCGTAGACGAGGATGTGCTGGGCGATCTGGCCGATGAGGGGTTTACTTTTACTTTCCGCACGGCAGGCGAGCTGGCCAATATAAATGAAGGCGGCACCCTCACCGACCCGGACGGCAAGGTGGAACTCTACTTTCCGCCCAACGCCCTGTCGGAGGGCGGCGAGGTGCGCATCCGACGCGTGGCCATCGATACTGATACAGGCAAGCGGACGGCGCAGGAGGATTTGACGCCGATCGGTTTGGGCTACGAGATCGACGCCGGCGGCGCTACGCTGCGCAAGCCGGCCACCCTGGTAATGCGCTACAGCGCCGAGGAATTGAGCGACAGCGACAGCAGCAGGCTGGGCGTGTTCCGCCTGGTCGACAACGCCTGGCAACGCGTCGGCGGCACGGTGGAGGTAGAGGAGCGCGAGGTGCGCACCTCAGTGGAAGAGTTTGGCACCTATGCCCTGTTTGAAGACCGCTCGACGCCGGTGGGCGATCTGGCGGTGGGCGGGCTCGACTGCCAGCCGCGCAGCTTTGACCCGACCGGCGGCGGTTTAAAGAGCGAGACGGACATTTCCTTTATGCTCAGCGGGCCGGCGGACGTGACGGTGCGGGTGTACAATGCTTCGGGGCGCCTGGAACGCGTGATCGTGCGCGACCAACCCATGGCTCCGGGGCGGGTGGCGCTGCAGTGGGACGGCCGCGACGAGGACCAGGGCATAGTCGCCAGCGGGCTCTACATAGTGGTGGTCAACGCCGGCGGCGCCCGGCAGGACAAAGTAGTGGCGGTGGTGCGATGAAGAACTACAAATACATCTTAGGCTTGGCACTATTGTTGTTGCCCGTTGGCGGGTGGGGGCAGACGTTTTCGAATTTGACCACGGTGAGCGGTACGGTCAACAACCTTTTTAGCACCAATCTGGCCTGGTCCGATTACGACGGCGACGGCGACCAAGATCTTTACGTCACCAATTGGGGTACGGCTTCGTCGGTTCCGGCCAATCGCCTCTATCGCAACGAAGGGGATGGTACCTTTGTCGATGTAGCGGCGGCGTTGGGGGTGGCCAATCACCTCAACAGTACGGATGTGGCCTGGGGTGATTACGACAGCGACGGCGATCCGGACCTCTACGTGGGCACTTTCTTTGTGCAGGATTTTCTCTATCAGAACAACGGCGACAGCTTTGCCGAGGTCGGCCGCGGCGCGGCTGCGGTCAATACGGAAAGCCGCGGCGGGGTTGTGGCGGTGGCCTGGGGCGATTACAACAGCGACGGCCATCTGGACATCTACCTGGGCAAGTACTACTTCGCCAACGCGCTCTTCCACAACAACGGCGACGGCACTTTTACTTCGGTGCAGGACCTGGGTCTGGGAGATAAGAGGGATACCGACGAGGTCAATTGGGTCGACTACGACAACGACGGCGACCAGGATCTCTACGTAGTCAACTGCGAACAGGACAACGGCCTCTACCGCAACGACCTGAACAGCCTGGGCAGCTTTTCCGAGATCGCCTGCGCCCTGAGCATCGGCAATAAAGAGATCGGCCAGGGCGGATCCTGGGCCGATTACGACAACGACGGCGATTTGGATCTCTACTTGGCCAATGTCGGCGGCAACGCGCTCTACCGCAACGACGGCGGCGACGCTTTTGTGGACGTGGGCGAAGCGGCCGGCGTGCGCGCCAGTGGCGACGGCTGGATTACCACAGACGTGGCTTGGGCCGATTACGACGGCGACGGCGACCAGGATATTTATCTGGCGACCGGCGGCGATCGGCAGTTCCAATCGGACGTGCTATTTGTCAACAATGGCGACGGTACTTTTAGCAACGACACAGTGAATGCCGGTCTGTCGGCAGCGCGAACGGTTCACATGGCCGCAGCTTGGGGCGACTTCAGTGGTGAGGGCGCCCCCGACCTGTACATAACGGACGGATTTGGTTCGTTTGGCGGCGGCAACATCCTCTTCCAGAACAATACGTCGGGCAGCAATTTCATCCGCGTCCAGGTGCAGGGCAAAGGCGCGGCCAACGGCGGCAGCAATACCAGCGGCATTGGCGCCCAGGTGCGTTTGGTGGATGCAGCCAACGATTCCCTGGTGGCTTACCAGCAGGTGCTGTTGGGCGGCCAGGTGATTTTTGGCGCGCCGGCCGGGCCGTACAATATTGAAGTGCTCTTTGTCGGCAATGCGATTGCCACCATCGAGAGCAACGTAAACGGCGGCGACAGCCGCACCATTGTGGAACCTTAGGGGAGTAATTCGTGAGCAGGCGCACGCGCTATATCATCGTTTTTGCGGCGATTCTGGCCACCACGGCAAGCTGGGCTGACAAGGCCAAGCAGGTCGACGTGGGGGCCCGGGCCATTGCCATGGGCGGCGCCTTTGCGGCGGTGGCCAGCGATGCCACCGCGGTGCACTGGAACCCGGCCGCCCTGGCCATGCTGCAGCGCCAGGAGATCAACTTCTCCTACGCTGACCGCTTTGGTCTGTTCGGCGATTCGTACCTGAGCTATAGCTTGCCGGTGCGCGACAACCATGCCCTGGGCTTCGACTGGTTCAACGAGAGCTTTGACGATGTGGACGGCGGTTTGGGGCTGGAATCGGGCCAGAATAAATTTGGCTTCGCCTACGCCTACCGCAACGGCATCCAGCGCCTGCGTCCCTTTTTGGGCAATACGGCCATTGGCGTCAGCGGCAAGTACCTGTCGCAGAACATCGACGAAGACCAGCAGAAAGTGCTGTCGACCTCGGGGTGGGGCGTCGATCTGGGCGTTCTGGCACCGCTGCCCAAAGGCGTGCGTCTGGGCTTTACGGTGCACGATTTTGGAGGCACTGCAGTAGAGCACAGCAGCGGTGTCAACGAGACCGTGCGCGACGCCCACTACCGCCTGGGGCTGGCCTACAAACCCATCGAAGGTTTGACCCTGGCCGCCGACATCGACGACCGCTTTCACATTGGCGCCGAGTACTGGCTGCGGGGCCAGTTGGCGCTGCGCGCTGGTTTGCACTCCGAGCGCGATACCCCCGAGGGTTTTGGCGACGCCACCACCACCGCCTTTGGGGTGGGTGTCAAATATCGTTTTGCCCAGTTCGACTACGCCTACGAGCGTCACCCGCTGCTCGACCCGACCCACTACACTACTCTGACACTGTCGTACAACCCCCGAGTGGTCACCATCAAAGAGGCCACCATACGGCCCAACCCCATCTTCCGCTCGCTCTACCGCCACTACCAGGAGAACGACTTCTTCGACGTGGTGTTGAGTAATTCGGCGCAGGAGCCCATCACCGCCGCGGTGAGCCTGTTCTTGCCCAAAGTCATGAGCGTGCCACATCAGGAGACGGTGGTGCTGCCGCCGCAGAGCTCGGAGAAATACGCCTTTAAGGTCACTTTTGACGCCGACCTGTTCAACCGCCAGGAGGCCTACTTCGACAATTTCATCACCCCCGAAATTAAGGTGACCTACACGCGCGACCGCCGGCCGCAAGAAGTGAGCAGGCAATTGGAGCGCGTCTACGTGGCCGGCAAGGGCAAGCTGAGCTGGAACGTGCCGGGCATGGCCGCCGCTTTTGTCACCCCGTCTGATTTGGCAGTGGCCGGCATGGCGCGCGGTCTAGTGCAGCGCTACGACGAGGTGCTGGCCAATAAATTTAACCGCTCCAATTTGGGCAAGGCAGTGGTGCTTTTCGACGCCATGGGGGTGTACAAGATTCGCTACCAGGCCGATCAGAAAACGCCCTTTGCCAGCGTCGCCGACGACCGCACCATCTTCGACACAGTGCAATACCCCAGCGAATTGCTCGAGTTGCCCGAGGGCATCGATACCAAAATTGGCGACTGCGACGATTTGACCGTGCTCTACGCCTCGATGCTGGAGAATTTGAGCATCGACACCGCTTTTCTCGAAGCCAACGACCCGGGCAAAGGCCACATCTATTTGATGTTCGACAGCGGTATACCGCCCGACCGGGCCGAGGACCACTTTGTGAGCTCAGCCGAATATATCGAGTGGGAGGGGCGCATCTGGATTCCGGTAGAAACCACCATGTACGGTTTTTCCTTTGCCGACGCCTGGCGCAACGGCGTGGCCGAATACAAGCGCCTCAAATTGCGCAAGCTGATCGACGAAGTGTACGTGCAGAAGTGGCTGCAAACCTACAAACCGGCGGTGCTGCCGCCGGTGGACGTGGACCTGCCCGAATTCGCCGCCATGGACAGTTTGTTACAACGCGATTTGAACTTCTTTGACGACCGCGTCGATCAGATCGCCCTGGGCACGGCGGTGTCGCTGGACACGCCGGACGGGGTGTACGACGCCGGCGCCGCCTATTTGCGCGTCAACCACCTGGAAAAGGCGCTGGGCATGTTCGACCGCGTTTTGGCCATGGCGCCCGAGCACTTTGACGCGGTCAACGCCAAGGCCGTGGTGTTGACGCGCCAGGGGCAATTTGAAGAGGCCCTGGAATTCTATCGTCAGGCGTTGGATATGGCGCGCCTGCAGACGCCCGGCCAGGACAACAACGGCATCCGCATGAATATCGCCCTCACCTACTACCTGATGGGCGAGCGCGAAAAGGCCGACCTGCTCTACGGTGAAGTGGTGGCCTTAGACGATTCCTACGGCGAACTTTTCGACTTTATGGCGTCGGTGGGCGACGCCCAGGAATACTACGACATCGGCGTCAGTTATTTGCGCCAGTTGCGCCTGGATCAGGCGCTGGAGCAGTTCGACCTGGCGCTGGCCGCCGACGACCAATATGCCGACGCCATTAACGCCAAGGGCGTGGTGCTGACGCGCCAGGGCCGGCACGACGAGGCTATGAAATTGTTCAGGCAGGCCGCCGAACTGGAGCCTGGCCAATTGGGCTACCGACTCAACATCGCCCTCATTTACTACCTCAAGGGTGACAGCGACGAGGCCGACGCGCTCTACCAGCAGGTGGTGGATTTGGATGAAGGGTATTCGGGCCTCTTTGATTTTCTCGCCGGGGTGGAATCGGCCGATGAAAATTACCGCATCGGTACGGCCTATCTGCAGCAGGGCGAACTCGACAAGGCGCTGGAGCGCCTCGACGACGCGCTGCGGGTGGTGCCCGACATGGGCGATGCCTACAATACCAAGGGCGTCATTCTGGTACGCCAGGGCCTCTACGACGAGGCCTACAGCCTTTTTGAGCGCGCCGAAGAGCTCATGCCCACCAACCCCGGGGTGCGGCTCAACATGGCCATTGTGCGCTATTTGCAGGGTCGCCGCCACGAGGCCGCGGTGATTTACCAGCAAGTTATCGACATGGACGAGCGTTACGATGGTTTGTTGGATTTTCTTGAAAAATAATAATTTACGCCTCTTTCTGAACTGGCGAGGAACGCCTGTCTAACCGCGGGCGTCCAAAGAAGAGATGCGAAATTTAAAAATTTTGCCCCCGTGTGATACAGATCATATTGCCGCACCCCCAAAGATGCGATATTTTGAGTAGAGGTTCGGCAATAATCTTTGTTGCACCAAGTTCCCAAGAGGAGGGACAGGCATCATGAAAAAGACAAAATGGTTTTACTGGATGTTGGTCGCCCTGCTGTCGGGCGCCACGCAGCTGACCGCCGCCGAAGAAAAGAAGGAAACAGCCACCACTACCGAGACTACCACTGCCGAGGGCGAAGCCACCGACGAAGACGAAGATTGGCTCAACACGGTGTGGACCCAGATCGACGGCGTGGTTAAGCAGGAAGAGCTCAAATTGCAGGAAACGGTCACGGTGGCCGGCGTGCGCGGCGCCGAGGCCGAGGACAATATCCTCGACAAGCTCTACTACAAAGGCGGCAAGCGCTACCCCAGCCAGGACAAATTGAAGAAGGCGATCGAGACGCTCAAGAAGAGCATCGCCGACAATCCCAAAGGCGAGAACGCGTCCAAGCAGAAGTATTTTCTCGCCCAGTGCTACGAGAAACTGGGTCGGAAGACAGAGGCCAAGCAGTATTACAGCCTGGTGGCCAAAGACCATCCCCAGAGCAGCTTTGCCGCCAAGGCCCAAAAGCAGCTGGCGGCGCTCAAATAAAACGCTCTTTGCAGCAGCCTTTTTATGGGGAGTCCGGTAATTCAACCGGGCTTCCCATTTTTTTATATATTTAGGCAGTTATTCAGGGCAAGGCGTTTTACAGGGAGGGTATATGGCAGAAGAAACCAAGAAGAACGACTACCAACTGCAACTCTATCTGGGGCTCCTGGTCGGCCTGCTGGTTTTGCTCTTCGCTCTTACCAAGGCGTACGAGCGGGCCGAGTTGGTGACCTACGACTGGCGTTTTAACATCCGCAACAACCTCTTTGGCATGCCCCCAATGGACCCGCGCCTGGGCACCATTGACATGGACGCCAAGAGCATTGAGGTGGAAGGCCGCTACCAGGACTGGACGCGCGACAAATACACTGATGTGGTACAAATCCTCAGCGACTACGGCGCCAATACGGTGGCTTTTGATATCTTTTTTATCGAGCCCAGCACCCGCTTTGTCGCCGAAGCGGAAGTCAAAAAACTGCGCACCATCGACTCGCAATCGGTAATGGGGCTCTTTGCGCGCTCCGACTACGACGAGATGTTTCGCCAGACCATTGCGGCGGCGGGTAACGTCTACCTGGGCCAGACTATCGTGGTGATGGAGCAGGAGGAACTTTCCGAAGAAGAGCTGGGTGAGAAAATGGTGGTGCTGACGTCCGACAAGGAGGAGGCGTTGGAGGCCATTCGCCGGCGCTCGCCCAAGCTGATGGGAGTATCTTTAGAAGAGAGTCCCTTAAAGCACGGTTTTGACTTTGACCCGCCCTTAAAAGTACTGCGCGATGCGGCCAAAGGATATGCCTATGCCCAGACCGAGACCGACGTGGACGGGGCGCGGCGACGCTACCCGCTGGTCTACCAGTACAAGGATGTGGTGCTGCCCTCCATTGCCTTGCTGGTGGCCTGCGAGCAGTTGCAGGTAGAGGTCACCGACGTGGAGGTGTGGCCGGGCGAGCACATTCTCTTGCCAGGGGCGCAGGTGGCGCCGGACAAGGTAAAAGACGTAGAAATCCCCATTGACGCGCGGGGCAATATCAACGTCAATTGGGCCGGCCGCTGGAAGGAGACCTTCGTACACTACCCGCACATCGGCCTGCGTTGGACTGCGGCGCGCGAAGAGCAGCAGCGGCCGCTGGAGACGATTAAGGAGCTGGTGGCGGAGAATCCCCAGATCGTGCGCAGCCGCAAAAAGCTGATGGCGGCCATGGCCGAGGCCGGTTTTACCGACCCGGCGGCGGTACAGCAGCAGATGATCGCCTGGGCCGGGGCCATGCAGATTGAGGCGGCGGTGCGCCAGAATCCAGATCTGGAGAGCGCCGCTTTCTGGCAGTCGAAGCGGGTGGAGAATCCCACCCAAGAACAGCTCGACATGTTCGAGTTGATCAAACTCAACAACGAAATTGCCGACCTACTGGCCGCCAAGCCGCAGAGCGGCGCGGCCGAGGTGCTGGCCGCCCTGCCCGGCCGTGCCGTCGAGGACGTGCGCCAGAGTTTGTATTACGTGCGCTCGCAGATGGTCGACAACCAGTTGCGCAAAGAAAAGCGGCCGCTGTTTTTCTACCCCTATATTGGCTATGAGGGGCGGCTGTTCACTCCCGAGGAAGTGCAGGGCAAGGTTTTGTTCTACGGGCTCACGGCGCCGGGCACCACCGACTTGAGTGTGATCCCCTTTGAAGGATCGTATCCCATGGTGGGGATTTATCCCAACGTGCTCAACACTATTTTGCAGCAGAATTTCATACGCCGCATTCCCGGTTGGATGAACGCCCTGCTGTTCATGGGACTGAGCGTGGTCATGTCGCTGGTGGTCTCGCGCCTAAAGGTGTTGCAGGGCGCTTTTGTGATTGCCGCCTTTGTTATTTTCTACGCCGTGGTGACGTTGTTTTCGTTCAGTCATGGGGGGGTGTGGTTGGAGGTCATTGGCCCGATGATGGTGCTGGTGGGCGGTTATCTGGCGCTGACCATTTACGGCTATGTCATTAAAGAAAAAGAGAAGGAGTTTGTGCAGGGCGCCTTTGGCCACTATCTGTCGCCGGCGGTGGTCGATCAGATTATGAACAACCCCGAGATGGTGGGTCAATTGGGCGGCGAAGAGCGCGTTATGACCGCCTTCTTTTCCGACATCGCCAGTTTTTCCACCATTTCCGAGTGCCTCGATCCGGCCGAATTGGTGGAATTCATCAACGACTATTTGAGCGAGATGTGCGATATTGTCGAGCACTACGGCGGCACCATCGACAAGTTTGAGGGCGACGCCATCGTGGCGTTTTTCGGCGCCCCCATTTACTACG
>CAXGRO010000183.1:0-9691 GCA_964012055.1 uncultured bacterium | reverse complement strand
TAGAAATGGCGGTATTTATGCCAACCACCTCACCGCGCAAATTTAGCAGCGGCCCGCCGGAATTGCCCGGGTTGATGGCCGCGGTGGTCTGAATAAAACTCTCGATACTGTTTTTGCGCTCCTGCGCTTTTTGACTCTGCCCCAAAACATTGGTGCGCACGCCCAGGGCGCTGACAATGCCCTCGGTGAGGGTGGAGCCCAAACCCAGCGGGTGGCCGATAGTCAACACCCAATCGCCCACTTGCAACTGGTCCGAATCGCCCAGCCGCACGGCGGGCAGATCGGTGGCCGGAATTTTGAGCAGGGCAATGTCGATCAACGAGTCGTAGCCCACCACCTGGGCGCCAAAGACGCGGCGGTCGGCCAGTTCGACCAAAATGGAATCGGCCCCTTTGACCACGTGGTAATTGCTCAATATATACCCGTCGGCTCGCACAATGGTGCCCGACCCCCGGCCCGCCGGCATTTCGTCCTGTTCCAGGGGCGGGTGAGACGGAGGTAACAATTGCTGCAGGGAATCCCAATCGTGGGTAGTGGTGACCAGAACCACCGCCGGCGAAACCTTTCCCCTAGCGGCGCGATTAGCTCGACCCAAACGCTCAAAATACTCCCAGTCGTCGGGCGTTAAAAAGTCGTCCTGCGCCGGCGTCGAACCGCTGCAAAAAAGGAGAACCGCCAACGCGGCGGCCGGCCACAGCAACCGGCATTTGACTCGACTAGGATGAGGGCGGCGCAGTAGTTGCATTATTTAAGTCCGTACTCGTCCAGCTTGCGGTAGAGGGTGCGCACGCTGAGTCCCAGCAACTCGGCGGCGCTTTTGCGTTTGCCCCCCACCTGCCGCAGGGCCTGCTCAATGGCTTCCTTTTCCTGCTCTTTGAGCGGCCGCAGACCGGGCGCCGTCGACGCCGTCACCTCCACTTCTTCCAAAGCAGAAGGTTCAAAGGCGTTTTCCTCTACCCGAAAGACCGGCGATTCGTGTGCCGGCGCCGGTCTGCCACTTCCCTCCCCCAGGACCTCTTCCACCAGACGGCGCAAATCGCCCACCTCGCGTTTGAGGTCTAGCAGGGCGTATAAGATGAGTTCGCGCTCGGACTGTTCGGGCGTTTTATTGGTGGGCACGGGCAGATGGTTGGGGCGCGGTGTCGCTTCGAGCAAGGGCAAGATGTGTTGGGGCTGGACTTCGCCGCCTGGCCCCGTGTAGAACAGACGCTCGACCAGGTTGCTCAGCTCCCGCACGTTGCCGGGCCAATTGTATTCTTGCAGCGCATTCATGGCGGCGGCAGAAAAGGCGCTAAAGCGGGCCGGGCTGGCACCTTGTTCGACCAATTGCTCGACAAAGTGATCAATTAATAGGGGAATGTCTTCGGCGCGGTGGCGCAGGGGCGGGACGGGCAGTTCGACAATTTTGAGCCGGTGGTAGAGGTCGAGGCGAAACGCCCCCTGGGCCACGGCCTCTTGCAGGTCGCGGTTGGTGGCCGCCACCAAGCGCACGTCCACCGCAATAGCCTGCTCGCTGCCGATGCGCGTGACCTCACGCGTTTCCAGCACCCGCAGTAAACTCACCTGCGCCATGTGCGGCATCTCGCCGATCTCGTCGAGGAAGACGGTGCCGCCGTCGGCCTGTTCAAAGAGGCCGCGAGCCTGCGCCCGGGCGTCGGTAAAAGCGCCCTTTTCGTGGCCAAAGAGCGCGTCTTCCAGCAGATTGTCGGGAATGGCGGCGCAGTTGATGGGTTTAAAAGGCTGGTCGCGGCGCTCGCTGTAGCGGTGCAGGGCGTCCGCCACCCCTTCCTTGCCGGTGCCGCTTTCGCCGGTGATGAGCACGGTCACCGGCGTGGGCGCCACCTGGAGAATGCGCTGGCGCAATTGCTGCATGGCCGCCGTTTGCCCCACCAGCGAGCGGCCTGCTAAAAAGTCGCCTTTGTCGAGCAATTCCTCCACCCGCTGCTGCAACGCTGCGGGTGGCACCGCACTTTCTACCGCCGCTTCCAGGAGGTGTCCGGCAGCGATCTGCTGACAGGTGGCCGCCGGCCCCAACACGACGAGCGGCAAAGTGGGGTAATCTTCGAGTAGCTGGGCGGTGGCGCTCAGCTGCTCGGCGGGCAGGCGCGTGTCGAGCAACAACAAAGCAGCCTGGCGCGACAGCAGCGCGGCCAAATCTTCGTCGTTGTGCACTTCGAGGACGCGCCGGCGCGTTCCCAGGGCGGCCTGGACGTCTTGCGCCAGGTTTCCATCTTCGGTGAACAGCACTATGCGGCGTCTTTTTGCGGCCATTGCCCTGCGGTCTTACTTCCAGTTTTCCTCTTTGAGGATGGTAATGGTGCGGCCACTGCAATTGATATCGCCGTGCGACTCCAGGCGCTTGAGCACGCGCGACACCGTCTCGCGCGTGGTGCCCGACATATTGGCCAACTCCTGGTGTGTGGGCCGGTTTTGCAAGGTGATGCCCTCTTCGGTTTCTCGGCCCTGTTCGCCGGCCAATTGCAACAGCGTTTCGGAAACGCGGCTGGTCACGTCGAGCAGCGCCAGGCCTTCGATCTGGCGGTCGGTTTTGCGCAGGCGCGAAGCCAGTTCGGCCAGTAGTGCGGTGGCGATTTGCGGCATCTTAAAGAGAATTTGCACAAAGTCGGGCCGCTGCAGCATAATGAGCGAGGTCTCTTCGGTGGCAATGACGTTGGCCGAGCGCGGTTTGCCGTCGAGCAGCGACAGTTCGCCAAAGACGGCGTCCGGCCCCAAGAGCGAGAGAATGACCTCGCGCCCGTCTTCGCTGACTATGCTCACTTTGACCTGGCCGCTGTCGATAATAAACAGCGAGTCGCCCTCCTCTTCGGCCAGGATGATGACCCCGTCCTTATTAAAGGTACGGGTGATGGTCACGTTGGCAATGGTCTGCAGCTGCTCGTTGCTCAATCCTTCAAAGAGTGGCACATTGCGCAGGAAAGCTAGGTCCATAAAAGATCCTCCCTGGTCAATTGAATCTGATCAATGGACGCAATTCGTCAATTTTCTTCTGGGCCCCCTCGCCTTGGGCACTGGTGCGGCCTTCGCGCCGGACGATTTCCTCAAACAAATTAACGGCCTGAGTGTACTGGCCCAGACGCTCGTAGCATTGGGCCCGCTTGTAGTCGGCGCTGGTGATCCAGGCGGCAAAACCGTCGCCGTGGAAACGCACTCGGTAAAATGCCCGTATGGCGTTGCGGTAGTCGCCCACGTGCATGTAGGACTCGCCCATGTAATAGCGCGCCGCCGAAGCGTCGTTGCCCGAGGCCCATTCGAGCACTTCTTCAAGGTGGGCAATGGCCTGCGGGTATTGCCCTTGCTCTTTGAGGATGATGCCAATTTCGAGTTGAGTCTGACGCCGTTTGGGGTGCTGGGGAAAGTCGCGCAACAGGCGCAGGGCGATCTGGTGCGCGGCGTCGTACTCAAAAGATTTAATATAACTATTGAGCAATTGCCAGATGGCTTGTTGGCGCCGCTCGAGCGCCCCTGGTGCCTCGAGTACATGCCGATAGCGCCCCGCCGCCAAGTGGTATTCGCGCGTTAAAAAATAGTACTCGCCCAGGCGAAAGTGGACGGCGGCGGCGTGGGGGCTGTCGCCAAAATCTTTGAGAAAACGCCGCTGCGCCTCAAAAGCGCGCGCCCCCAATTCGTCGTCGGGCGTCGCGCTGTTCTGCTCCCACAAAGTGGTGGCGGTGTAATAAGCGCCCACGTGGGCTAGGTCGCCGCCCTCTTTTTCTACTTTTGCAAAAATGTCCAACGCTTTCTGGTAGTTTTTCCCGCCCAGGTAATATTGCCCCTCTTCGAGGCGGAAGCGCTGCGGCCAGTGCGCGTCTTCTTTGAATTTCTTGCCAAAAGACTTGGCGGCCTTGCGCCCTTCTTCCAAGCGCTTGCTGCGCAAGAGAGCGACGACGGTTTCGCCGTAAGTTTGCGCATCGGCGCCGGCATCTAAGAGCGGTTGGTAAATTTTAAGCGCCGCCCGGTAATCGCCCTGCGCAAAGCGCGCCCGCCCGGCGCGCCGCCCGGCCTCGGTCGCCAGCGGACTGGTGGCAAAATCGTCGCGCACCTGCAAGAGGCGGCGCACCGCTTCCTCGGGCCGCTCCAGCTCCAGCAGCACCAGGGCCTGATCAAAGTAGACGCTGTCCAGCCCCGCCGTAGAAGTGGCCTGGTCCAGCAGGCGCTGGTAAGTGTCGAGGGCGGCCTGCAATTGGCCGCTGCGCTGTTGCGCCTGGCCCAGCCGGCGCAAAATGCGGCGGTCGTCGGCCTGCTTCCCCCTGCCCTCGAGCAGCGGCCGGTAGAGGGCGATGGCCTGGGCGTGTTCGCCAAGCTGAAAGTGGATGTCGGCCAATTGCAATTGCACGGTGCGGCGCTGGGGGAAAGCCGGGTAGGCCAGGCTCAGCTCGCGCAGCCGCGCAATGGCCTGGCGCGGCCGCCCCTGGCGCAACTGCACTTGCCCCAATTCAAAGAGCACGCGGGGCGCCAGCTCGCTGCCGGGAAAGTCGCGCAGGACGCGCTCCAAGTGCTGCTCGGCAGCGTCGTGCTCTCCCTTGAGTGCGTGCCCTACACCCAGTCCAAAAAGCGCTGGTGCGATGAGCGGGTCGCCGAGAAAGTCACGCAGCAGACGACCGTAAGTCTGTATGGCGGCGTCGAGCTGCATCCCATCGTCGTGCCCCAATTGGCGTCGGGCGTCGGCCAAACGTAATAATGCCAGGGCGCGGTGCGGACTGCCGCCTTGTCCGTGGTCGGCCAAAAACTGCGCAAACCCCTCTTCCAATAGCCGGTAGCGCTGCGAATCGGGCGCCGCCTCGGCGGCCGCCTCGAGCAGGCGAATTTGCGCCCTTTGGGCCCAATCGCCGTCGCCGGAGCGCGCCAGGATGCGGTGTTCCTGCAAACCCAATGTGCGCAGCGAATCAGCCGCCCCGTCCCGTTTTTCCAGCCGGCGCTGGCGCCCCAGTTTGAGTAGACTTTCGGCGAGCAGGTATTGCGCCTGCGGCGCATAGGCGTTGTCTATGTAGGCGGCCACGTAGTGCTGAAAGAGGCGCACGGCGTTGGCAAAGTCGTGGTGGGCGTACGCCAGTTGCGCCATGTCGAACTCGACGATTTGCCGCGGCGTGCCGCTCAGTTCGTCGATCCATGCCTGCTGGCGGGCGGCGGCCAGCGCTGGCGGATCCATCACGGTAAACTCGCGCAAATATTCAATGCGCTCCTGCGCCTCTGCGGCGCGCCTGTGGGCCGGAAAGCGCTCTAGAAAAACCACGTACTCGCGCAGGGCCGGTTGCGGCTGGCCGTTTTGCGCAAAGGCCCCTGCCAGGCCAAACTGCGCTTCGGGCATCAGCGCCGACTCCCCGTCCGCCAGGCCGCGGTAGAGCGTAATGGCCTGTTCGCCGTAGCCCACCGCAGAGTAGACCTGCGCCAGGGCCAACTGCACTTCCCCCGCGTCGGGCGCATTGGCCGCGGCTTTGAGATAGCTTTCGTACCAGGTTATGGCAGGGGTGTAATCGCCGCGCCGCCGATAGAGCACGCCCAGCTCGCGCAAGCTGGCGACGGCCTCGGGCGTGCTGTGACCGTCTTGCAGCAATTGGTGGAAGCGACTGACGGCGGCGGTGAATTGGCCGCTTTGCCCCAGGCCAATGGCCAGCCCCAATTGCGCACCCCGGTAGTCGGGCTGCTCGGGCGCCAGCTCTTTGAGCAAGGTGCGGTAGTGTTCCAGCGCCAGCGCCACTTGGCCGCTCTGGCGCTGTGCGTTGGCCAGGCCCAGCTGGGCGCGCTGCTTTAATTCGGCAGCGCCAATGCGCTTTTGAGCGGTGGCAAAGGCCTGGCTAGCGCGGCCGAACTGGCGGCGTTCGTACAGGTAGTTGGCCAGTTCTAAATAAGCGCTGTCTGCCTGCGCCACTCCAGAAAAATCGCCCTGCAGCAAAGCAAATAAGAGCTGCGCCGCTTCGAACCGTCCCAGAAAGAGGTGAATGCGCCCGGCTAGGAGCAAGGCGTCGGGCTTTTCCGCCGCCGGCTCGGCCGCGGCAATGGCTTCGAGCAAAGTCAGCGCCGTTTCGACCCGACCCAGGGCAAAGTGCAGTTGCGCCAGGCGGTAGCGCGCCGTGTGCGACTCGGGCTTGTCGGCGTAGTCCTCTATGACCAGAGCGTAGGCCCGCTGGCCTTGCTCTAGATCGCCCGCGTGGGTATAATTGACCCCGGCCTGGAGCAGCGCCTGCGCGGCGAACTCGCTGGCCGAGAAGAGGTTTTGCACCTCGCGAAAGGCCGCCGCCGCAGCGCCAAAACGACCTTCCTGCTGCAGGCAGGCCGCCCGTTCGCGGCGCGCCTCGGAATTGCTGTAGTGCTGGGGGTGTTCCTGGTAAAACGTTTCGTAAGCGCCAATGGCGTCGGCGCAGCGCTGGCTGTTCTTATAAGAGCGGGCCAACATGAGCCGGGCTTCGGCCAGGTGCTGACTGGTGGGGTAATTGCGGATAAATTCGGCCAAGAGGTCGGCCGTGGAGGCGTAGTCGCGCGCGTCTCGATAGAGATTGCGAGCAAATTTAAATTCGTCTTCCTCGGGATTGGGCGCCTGCGCGACTGCCGCAAAAAACGGCAGGCAGAAGCCGCAGAGCAAAAAATGGGATACGACCCTAGCGCACAAGACAAAACTCTCTAAAAAATAGCGATATACGTAATATCAACCATTATAGGGGATGGCCGAGCCGTGGTCAAGAGTAAGACAGAGGCCGCGCACGTAGAAAAAGCCTGCGCCAAGATAAATTTGGGTCTAAAAGTATTAAACCGCCGGCCCGATGGCTACCACGAGATTCGCAGCATCATGCAGAGCGTCGACCTGGCCGACCTGCTCCACTTCTACCCGGCGCCCGCCGACGAATTCAGTTGTAGCGATAAAACGCTGCCCGCCGGCCCCGACAATTTGGCCTGGCGCGCCCGCCAACTCTTTGCCGCCCGCTGCGACAAACCCCTGCGCCCCTTCCACATCCACCTGGAAAAACGCATTCCCGCCGGCGCCGGTTTGGGCGGCGGTAGCGCCGACGCCGCTGCCGTATTGCGCGCTTTAAATCAATTGCACAACACCCCCTTTGACCTGCAAACCCTGCAGGAGATGGCGGCCGAGCTGGGCTCCGACGTGCCCTTTTTGGTTGACGGCGGCACTGCCCTGGTGCGCGGCCGCGGCGAAATACTCGAGCCCCTGCAGTGGCGCGGCGCCGTGTGGTACACCCTGGTCTATCCCAACGTAGAAGTAAGTACCGCCTGGGCTTACGCCCAGGTGAGCCCGGGCTTGACAGCCGTCTCGTCCTATCTTAGCTTTATCGATTCACTCAGCGGCGGGTGCGTTGAGGGCTCGGCTCTTTTCCCCCTGTTGGAAAACGACTTTCAGGGCCCGGTAGAACGCGCCTACCCCAGCGTCGCATACATGAGTTCCTACTTTGACCAGGCCGGGGCTCTGGCCTATTCCATGTCGGGTAGCGGCTCTACCGTATACGGTATTTTCGACGACCGGAACGCCGCTCAAAAAGTCCAACGCGGACTAATAGAGAAGGGTTACCGGTCTTTTCTATGTCGGCCCACGTCGGCGCCGCCAAACTGAATTTAGGTTGCCCTGTCGTTCAATTGGTAGGACAGCGGATTTTGGTTCCGCTTATCGAGGTTCGAGTCCTCGCGGGGCAGCCATATTTTTTGCCTACTAGCTACTGTTTAAGGAGATCGTTCTATGCCAAATGTTCCCCTGCAACTCTACCCGCGCGAGGAAGTCACCCTGCAGGTTGGTGCGCGCGACGAGCGCGGCAAGGGCCCGGTGGGCCGGCTGCGCCGCGAACAGGAATTGTTGCCCGGCGTCGTCTACGGCCACAAGCAAGAGCCGCAGAGCTTTAAGGTGGGACAGCTCTTGCTGGAAAACGCCCTGAGGAGCGGCGGTCAGAACGCCATTTTTATGGTTCAAATCGAGGGCCGTGAGCCGCAGCGCGCCGTTATCCGCGAAATCCAGTACCACAAAGTGCGCGGCGATATCGAACACGTGGATTTTTTGCGCGTTGACCCCGATGAAAAACTGCGCGTCAGCGTGCCCCTTACCGTCACGGGCGTGCCCGTGGGCGTGCGCGTGGGCGGCGGCGCTTTGCAGCAAACGCTGAACGCCGTAGACATGGAGTGCATCGCGTCGGAGCTGCCGGCCAGCGTCGAAATTGACGTCACCGAATTGGAAATCGGCGACAGCGTCCACATAAGCGATATCATAGATCAAGAAACCCGCATTCTCACCGACCCCGAGCGCACCATCGTCAACGTGTTGGTACCGCGCCTCACCATCGACGAAGAACTCGAAGCCGAGGGCGCCGAGGCCGCCGAAGGTGAAGAGGGTGTCGAGGGCGCCGAGGGCGCCGAGGGCGCCGAGGGCGCCGAGGGCGCCGAGGGCGCCGAGGGCGGTGGCGAAGGTGGTGGCGAAGGCGGCGAATAGCCGTTGTCGTCGAGGGCCTATTGCACGTCGTCGTTGGTCTGGGCAACCCCGGTGGGCGCTATGCCGCCACGCGCCACAATATCGGTTTTATGGTGGCGGATCACCTGGCGCGGCAGGGCAACGTCTCCTGGGCTGCCAGCCCGGCAGAGCACTGCGAGTTGGTGCATATAAAGCTAGCCGCTGGCGAAGTGCTGCTGGTCAAACCCCAGACCTATATGAACCGCAGCGGCGTCGCCGTCGTCGCCCTGCAGCAGCGCCTGGGGTTTGCCGGCGAAGAAATTTTAGTTGTGCTGGACGATTTTCTGCTCGACTTTGGCCGCCTGCGCTTCCGCCGCAAAGGCAGCGACGGCGGCCACAACGGCCTGGCCTCGATAATTGAGCAAGTGGGCAGCCAAAACATTTCGCGCCTGCGCGTGGGCATTGGCCAGCCCCCGCCAGAAGAAGATGTGATCGATTACGTATTGGAGCCATTCGCCGCCGCAGAAAACGTGGGGCGCGTGGTACAGTGGACCTGCGAGGCGGTTGAAATGTACCTGAGCGAGGGCATGGACGCCGCCATGAACCGCTTTAACGCCTAAGGGAAAGGGATCTCAAGAAAAACCTATGGAAACCTGGACGACATATGCCCCCTATCTGGGCCTGCTCGGTCTGCTCTGCGCCCTGCTGATTTACCGCTTTATTAAAAAGAGTTCAGCGGGGTCCGAGCTGATGGTGGAAATTTCAGATTTGATCCACGAAGGCGCCATGACGTTTCTGCGGCGCGAGTACACCATTCTCGCCGTTTTTGTCATCATCGTCTTCGCCTTGCTCTTTGCCGGTTTGGACGACGCGCGCACGTCCTACGCTTTTCTGGTGGGCGCCGCCTGTTCCATCGGCGCCGGTTTTTCGGGCATGAAAGCGGCCACCCGGGCCAACGTGCGCACCGCCCAGGCCGCCAACCAGGGCGGCCAGGGACCGGCCCTGAGCATGGCCTTTGCCGGTGGCGCCGTAATGGGCCTGGCTGTGGCCAGCCTGGGGTTAGTAGGCATCGGTTTACTGTGCAATCTCTTTGGCGTATGGGACAATACGGCCAACGCCCCCGTCATCAATGGCTTTGCCATGGGCGCTTCTTCCATTGCTCTTTTTGCCCGCGTCGGCGGCGGCATCTTCACCAAAACCGCCGACGTGGGGGCCGACCTGGTGGGTAAAGTAGAGGCCGGCATTCCCGAAGACGACCCGCGCAACCCCGCCACCATCGCCGACAATGTGGGC
>CAXGRO010000182.1:0-9708 GCA_964012055.1 uncultured bacterium | reverse complement strand
ACTCAAAGATGTACCGGTGGTCATGCTCACTTCCAAACACGATACCCAAATCATGACCCAGGCCATGGCCGAGGGCGTGGTGGCTTATATCTTTAAAGACCAGACCAATCCCGAAGATCTGCGCCGTCAAATTGAACAAATCCCGGTGTCCAACATCAATTAGATACCCTTGACTGCTAGCCCCGAATGAGACATAATCAACACACGACCGCTTTTCACTTTTGATCAGAGAAAGACGGGGAGAGGCAAGATGAAACTGCTGAAATGCGTAATTCGCACCAGCGCTCTCGACGACGTCAAAGAAGCGCTGAGCAAACTGGGAATTTCCGGCATGACGGTAAGCGAGGTGAAGGGCTACGGGCGCCAGAAGGGCCACAAGGAAGTCTACCGCGGCGCCGAGTACCAGATCGACTTCACGCCCAAACTCGCCGTCGAGGTAGTAGTCGCCAATGAAGACGCCGAGAAAGCCATCGGCGCAGTGAGGGAAGCGGCGCACACGGGGAAGATAGGCGACGGCAAGATCTTCTCGCTGCCGGTGGAGGACGTCGTGCGCATTCGCACCGGCGAGACGGGAGAAGCGGCCATCTAACCGACCGCCTCAAATCGCACTTCACGCAAAAACCCCCCTGGCCGGCTGCGGACCAGGGGGGGTTTGCTAGTAGTCCCGCTGAGATCAGCTCGTATAACCTGCCTCGCCGTGACTGCTCAGGTCCAAACCCGTGTTTTCTTCATCCTCCTCAACGCGCAGACCGACGACCGCATCGACGATCTTGAGAAGAACAAACGATATCACAATGGAGTAAATGATGGTCCCAACTCCGGCAATGAGCTGGACCTTGAGCTGATTGCCTATATCGAGCCCAACCTCCGACCCTCCAAGGCTCGACGAGGCGAAGAAGCTGACCAGGACGACCCCAACCAAGCCCCCCACGCCGTGGACGCCCACCACGTCGAGGGAATCGTCGTACCCCATCTTGATCTTAAATATCACCGCCGCGTAGTAGCAGATCAGCCCAGACGCGATGCCAATGACAAACGCCCCCACCGGCCCAACCCACCCGGACGCCGGCGTGATGGCGGCCAGACCGGCGATGGCACCGGTGGCAAAGCCGACGGCCGTCGGTTTGCCGTAGCGAATCCATTCGATGGCGATCCAGGTCAGCGCCGCCACGCACGGCGATATCTGGGTGACGACGACGGCCATGGCCGCCTGGCCGTTGGCCGCCAGGGCGCTGCCCCCGTTAAACCCGAACCAGCCCACCCACAGCATGGCGGTGCCGGCCATGGTCATGGGAATGTTGTGCGGCGGCGTGGGGGTCTCTGGATAGCCGATGCGCTTGCCCACCAGGATGCAGACAACCAAGGCAGAAAAACCTGCGGTGATGTGCACGACGATGCCGCCGGCAAAATCAAAGACGCCCATGTCGCCAAAGAAAGAACCCTCTCCGCCCCAAACCATGTGGGTTACCGGAAAGTAGATGACCGTCACCCACAGGGCCGTGAACATCAGCACCGCCGAAAACTTCATGCGCTCGGCAAAGGCGCCGACCATCAGCGCCGGCGTGATGATGGCAAAGGTGAGTTGAAAGACGAAGAAGATCAGTTCCGGTATGGTTCCGGAAAGCGTATCCGGGCCCACGCCACTGAGGAACGCTTTGCCAAAGCCGCCGACAAAGGCGTGCAGCCCAACCTGATCCTTGACCATGCCCGCAGCGTCAAACGCCATGCTGTAGCCGTAGACCGTCCACAACACAGTGACCAGCGCCGTTATGCCGAAGCACTGCATGAACAAAGAGAGCACGTTCTTCGACCGCACCAGGCCGGCGTAGAACATGGCAAGCCCCGGAATGGTCATGAACAGCACCAGCACCGTTGCGGTGATGATCCAGGCCGTATTTCCCGTGTCGAGCTGATCGGCAAAGGCGGCTCGGGGCCATGCCAGAATGAGGCCCGCTGCGGCCAGTAACAACGGCCCGACAAATCGGATTCCGCTTCTCATATTTAACTCCTCCTGTGTAGGTGTAGACTCGCTTAGCAAAGACTTCTCTCCTTAGAAGCGCATAATATACGTGGTTTTTGGCCGGGACAGAAACTCTTCGTGTTGCCTCGATCGCCTAAAATCCCCTTTATAATTCTTATATATCCGGCCTTAATCTATGGAAAACGGTGGGGGTCCGTTATGGATTAATAACACTAGGATATAGTTTTTAGCGCCCTGGTTAAGGTCGCTTTTATTTTGTGCGGGGTGGTCTTTTCCAAGCGGATGTCTTGGCAAGCGTTAAAAAGAGCAAAACGCTTGAGCGCCTGTACCAGCAGCGGGATGAATGCGTCGTAGGAATCAAAGCCGGGTTCCAAAGCGAGATGGCGGACGATCAGGGTTTTGTTTTTTCGATCGGCTTTAGGGTCCAGGCGGCCGACAAAGTCGCCGTTCCACAGCATGGGCAGGGTGAAGTAGCCGTACTGGCGTTTGGCGGCCGGGGTATAGCATTCAATGCGGTAATGGAAGTCAAAGAGCGCTTGCAGGCGGTCGCGGTCTATGGTGAGGTTGTCAAAGGGGGAAAGAAGGTGGAGATGGTTGGCTAGGCGACGGGGGCACGCGTTTAAAATTTCGGGGAGCGCGTAATAGGTTCCGCTAAGGTTTTCTATTTGGACCGGCGCTATTTGGCCGGTTTCCAATAGAGTGTGCAGCGCCTTTTCGGCGCCGTGGTTTTGGTAGACTTTGCGCACCTGGGCGGTTGTGGCCAGGCCGAGCGTTGTAAGGGCGCGGCGGGCGTAAAACAGCGCGACCTCCTCTTTGCTGGGGAGGCGCGTATCGATGTGCGCCGGCAGGACGCGCTCCCGCAAATCGTACACCCGCTGAAAGCCGCGCCGCGCCGAGACCATGAGTTCGCCGCTGTTAAAGAGCACTTCAAGGGCTATCTTGGCCGGCTTCCGATTCCACCAGGTGCCGCGCTGGCCGGTTTCGTGTTCGAAATCGGCCGAGGCCAGGGCGCCCTCGGCGCGGATGCGGGCCAAGACATGGCGGACCATCTTTTTATTGTCTTTGCGCCAGGCGGCATCCCGCTTCCATTTATGGGCCGTGGCCATGCGGGCCGCGTAGTAGCGGAAATCTTGCATGGGCACGTAGGCCGCCGCATGGGTCCAGTATTCAAATACGCGGCGGTCGCTGGCCAGCAACTCGCCCAGCATGTCTCGAGTGTAGCCGGGCAGGCGCGTTTGAATAATATGGTCGTGGGCCCGTTCAATAACGGAGATGGTGTCTATTTGCACATAGCCCAGACGCTCAACAATTTGGGCCGCGCCTTCTTTGCCTTGGGCCAGTTTCCAGTGGCCGTCTATGCCTTGGGTGCGGATGCTCAGGCGGCGGGCGGCGGCGAGAGAAAGTTTGGTAGTCGACAAGGTCTTCACTCACTTTAAGGGGCGTCCTCCCAGCGAGCAGTGCCGACGGCAAAATACTTGTGCTCGAAGGGGGGAGCCGGGCGCGCGGCGTACCAGATGCGCAGGGCGCCGTCGGCCAGGCGCAGGACGGATTGGCTGGTGGTGTAGTGGGATTCCCAGGCCCGCGATGGATCGGGTCCAAAGACGGGGTTATCGGGGTCCTTCTGCCAGGTAATACCGTCGTCGCTGTAGGCACAGCCGAGGGCGGTTTTCATTTCCTCGCCACCGTGCTGGCTGTAGCTGCCGTACCACATCCAGTAGCGGCCGTCGATCTTGAGAACGGTGGGATAGAACAGGCGCTGGCGTTCCCAGGATTGGTCGAGGACGACGACGGGATCTGGGGCCACATCCCAAGAGCGGCCGTCGCCGCTCTCGGCGTAGCGGATGGACCAGGGGTCGGCCTCGACGTCGCTGTACCAGAGCTTGTAGCGCTCGCCCTCTTTGAGCAGCGTGGGGGCGTAGGCGTTTTCGAGTTGTGCGTCGGAGGGGGCCGTCCAGTTAACGCCGTCCTCGCTGGTGGTTTCGTGCAGGGTGTGCAGGCGGTTACCCGCGGGAAAATCGCAGGAAGCGAACCACAGGCGCAGGCGCCCGTCCTCCCTGCACACCGAGCCGTCGGGGTGGCGCAGCAGGGTCGGCGTTAAAATCGAGCGGGTGCCTTCGAGACGACAGACCGGCGAGCGCACATCCTTGCTAAAGTGGATGCCGTCTTCGGAGCTAGCCCGGCCCAGCGTGAAGGCGCGGTTGTCGGTGCGGTCCTCTACAGTGCCGCGCGAGCCACTGTACCACATGACAAATGTGTCGTCTTCAAAGGCGACGCAGGGGGCGAAGAGGTGCATGTCGTCAAAAGCGCCCTCGGCGCCCAGTTCAATACAGGGGCCGTCGTCGCGATGCCAGTTCTGGGTCATGCATTTTCTCCTTCAGGTGCCGCTCTCAGCGCGGAGCGGTCGATAATAAGGTTCTTGAATCCTAACCGTTGGGCTTAAAACAGACCTTGATAGCCTCCTGCTCTTTGAGAAGCCGCACCACCTCGTCGTATTCCTCAAATTCCTTGTAGTGGGTAATCAGTTTATCCAGTCTTAATTCTCCCGAAGTAATCTTCTTAAGGGCGTACTCCGCCGCTTCGCGATGATGGCCCGGGTAACCGCAGAGTTTAAGACCGGGCGACCTGTAATGTCTGGCCGCAAAAGCATAATCTTGGCGCTGGACGCCGAATAGGGCCACGGTCTCCAGGGTTACATCCATCATATGCTCCACTGATTCGCCAAACTCAACTCGCCCCTTGCCTGTAAAGATTACCGCCTGACTTTTCATATATTAATAGTATTACCGCCGATCAATTTCCTGCAATACCGCTTTGATCCCGTCCATGTCGTACTGCCGATCCAAGAGGCGCAATTGCGCCGCCAGGCTCTGCTCTTGGACGCCCAATTTTTCCAGCGCCGCGATGTGCTCCTGCAATTGTGTGATGCTGTGCTCTTCCGCCGCGGCGACCAAAGCCGCATGTAACTCCGGGACCAGGGACACCCCCCGCCAATCCACCTCCTCGAACTCTGGCGTCTCCTCCACTTCGGCGTACTTGTATTCCACCCCCAACTGCGCCGCCATACAGGCGTAGAGTTGCTCGGCGCGCAAGGGTTTGTTGAGAAATTCTTCAAAGCCCATTTCCAGGTATTCCTGCCGCTGGTGCTCAAACACCGACGCGGTCACCGCCACCACCTTGATCGTTTCCCGGCCGTACTGCTCGTAGAGGTGCCGCATAGCCTGGGGGCCGTCCATAACCGGCATGCGTATATCCATAAACACAATGTCGGGCATGTGCGCCTGCACTCGCTCCAGGGCCCGCGCCCCGTTCTCGGCGGTGTCCACCTCCACGCCAATTTTATCCAGCATCTGCACCAGCACGTCTCTATTGGCTTGCTGGTCGTCCACTACCAGGGCCCGCACCGCAACGCCCGCAGCCAGACGCTCGACCCGGGCCCAGGCCGCAATTTCTTCGGTTTGCAGCTCGGCCTGGATGGCGGGCAGCTGCAGCGCACAGAGGGGATGCGACCAGATTAAGGAAGCCGATAAGTGACAGCAGATAGGTTTTCATCGCCATCGGGAATTATGGCTGAGTACTGCCTGACTTTTTATATATTAAGGGGTCTTTTCCATCCATAAAGGGAGTAAATCTAATGCTCGACGTACGGCCGGCAAGTGGTAACGAGAAACCAGTGCTGGGCATTTCCGAGTGGATGTGCTACTACGCCGATTACGGCAAAGCCTGTCCCGGCCCGCAGGCGCTCGACGAGTGCGTCGATCTGCACCTCGACGCCGGCTGCGACCACCTGGTCTGGAACCTGGGGCGCTCGGTGGTAGACTACTGGTCCGAACTGCCATCGGCAACGCGCATATGCCAGCACGCCGACCAGGTGGGGGGCTCCTCGTGGGCTTTTGTGCACAAGGTGATAGACGAGGTGTGCCCGCTCCGGCACGCCCTGGACCGCTGTCGCCCGCGCGGGGCGCAATTGTGGGGCCGACTGGGAATGAACCGCCACTACGGCAACGAACGCTACGCCGGGGTCACCTCGCGTTTTGCGCTGGACAACCCGCAGTATCGCGAGCGCACAAAGCCCGGCGGCGAGGACGCCAGCCGACTCTGCTACACGCTGGCGCAGGTGCGGCGCGAGCGCATCGATATTTTACTCGAATGCCAGCGCATCGGCGTCGACGGCCTGGTGCTCGACTTCTGCCGGCAGATGCCGATGCTGCTGTATCATCCGGCGTTGGTTACACCCTTCATAGAAGAAACAGGGGTGGACCCGCGCCAGATCGACGCAGACGAGGTCGAGCCCTATCTGCCGTGGTTTCAATTCCGCGCCGACGTATTGACCGGCTTTATGGGCGAGTTGCGACAAGCGGTGCGGGCGCAAGAGACAACGTTGGGCCGCCCGTGCCCCATCGTCGCCCGGGTGCCCGATAACGCCCGCTGGCTGATGCTGGCCTACGGGCTCGACAGCGAACGCTGGTGCGCCGAAGACCTGGTCGACGGGCTGATGCTGAGTCCCTTCCCGCAGACCCGCGAAGACCTCGACCTGCACACCGGCTATCACGCAACGGTGGCGCACCGGCACGGCAAGTGGTGCATCGGCGGGCTCGGGTCCAAGGGTTTGATGGAGAGTTCTGTCGAGGAGAACACCGGTTTTTACGAGCCCCAACCGGCCTATGCACTGGCGGCACAGCAATACGCGGCGGGGGTCGACGCAATAAGCCTGTACCAGAGCGAGACGCTGGTGCGCATGGGGTATTTAACCGAGCTCTTGGGCGAGGTCGGCGCGCCGGCGATCGCAGCGCAGCGGGCCGACGAGTTGCCCAAGCCAACCCAAGCGCGCCCGGATATCGGCATGGACTGGCACGCCCACATGGATGGGCGGCACAGCTTGCGGACGGCGGCGGGCAACGCGGCACTCTAACCCTCCCGGCCGGCTCCTGGCTCGTCGGGGTAGCACATCTTGACCATGCACCCAAAAAGACCTTAATTGGGTCGCCGGTGCCCAAAGGACACTTAGGACTCGTACAACATACAAAGATGAATTAGAAAGGAATTACCGTGCCTAAATTTCAAGCTGATTCCCTGCGACAAATAGGTTACGACCTCTTCGAGGCCGCCGGTTGCACCCCACAGGACACGCGCGCTGTGGTCGACCACCTGGTAGAGTCGAATCTGTTCGGTCACGACTCCCACGGCGCCATCCGTTTTTACGAATACGCCCGGGCCCTTAGGGAGGGCCGCTTCCAGCCACAAGCAGTTCCACAGGTGGTGAAAGATCACCCCTGTCTGGCGGTGGTCGACGCCCAGGGCGGCCTGGGGCAGGTGGGCGCCACCTTCGCGACCAATCTGGCCATCGAAAAAGCCCGTGCCCACGGCGTGGGCACGGTGGCACTGCGCAACACCAGCCACGTCGGCCGCGTGGGGGCCTACCCGCTGATGGCCGCCCGGGAAGGGTTGATCGGTCTGATTTTTGTCAACGCCGGCAATCTGGGCTACCAGATTGCGCCGTTCGGCGGCATTGACGGGCGCTTGAGTACCAACCCAATCGCCTTTTCGGCGCCGCGCCGTGAGGCCGAGCCCATTCTAGTAGACATGACAACTTCTGTGGTGGCCGAGGGCAAGGTGCGGGTGGCCATCAACAGCGGGCACAAGGTGCCGGAAGGGTGGCTGATCGACGCGCAGGGCAACCCGACCACCGACCCCAACGACTTCCGCGCCGACCCGCCGGGGGCGATTCTCCCCATGGGCGGCGTGGTCGCTCACAAGGGTTTCGCGCTGAGCCTGGTGGTGGAGCTTTTGGGGGGCACGCTCAGCGAACAGGGCTGTGCGGCCGGGGAGAGCCAGATGGTCAGCAACGGCGTGCTCTTGACCGTCTACAACATCGAATTTTTCACCGAACTGGAGGCCTATTACGACGAAGTAGAGGCCCTCATCCAGCACGTCAAGTCGAGCCGACCGGCGCCCGGTTTTGACGCGATTTTGCTGCCCGGAGAGCCGGAGTTCCACAGCGCCCAGCGGCGCGAGGAAGAAGGCATTGAGGTGGACGACACTACCTGGGCGACCATCTGCGAGGAGGCGCGCGCCCTCGGCCTCAATCCAGACCAGTGGGCACCCGCAGCCGGGGAGTGAGAATACTCGCTTGTATACATCGCCGGCGCAAACCCGCAGTCCGGTTTCAACATGAGACACTCGGCATCCACGTACTTCAGGGCCACCCCGGCGCGCTACCACATCCTCGGCAATCTATTTGACCACAGGCGACCAGTGGGGTACGGTATCGCTGGCCGAGTTGTTGGTGATATTGACGGGGTTGGCGCCGTCTGCGTCCACAACGTAAATCTCCCAATTGCCGTCGCGAAAAGTGTGAAAGGCAATCTGCGTGCCGTCGGATGACCAGGTGGGGTAGCCGTCCCTATCCGAGTTGTTGGTGATATTGACGAGGCTGGCGCCGTCCGCGTCCATAACGTAGACCTCGGGCAGGCCGTCGCGCTCCGTTTGGAAAGCGATTTTGGCGCCGTCGGGCGACCAGGCCGGCAAGTCGCCGGCCGCTTCGTTGTTGGTAATGTTGACGGGGTTGCTGCCGTCCGCATCCATAATATAGATCTCTCTATTGCCATCACGGGCTTTTACCCGAGCGCGTCGATTCGGTCACCTCGGTAACTGTAGGTCGTTCGCGCACCTTCACAACGCCCTTCGGCCCCTTCTCCTATCGCTGTTTGAGTCGCAGTCGTTATGCCGTGGGGGTCGGTCTCGAAGAACGCGGGGATTTGTCCTTTCTAATGGCTTCGCCGGAAAAGGCACTAGTCGACAAAGTGTGGACCGACAAGCGCTTCGACGGCACGCGCCTGGGCGACTACGAGCCGTATCTGCTAGACGATCTACGGCTTGATCCTGCGAGCTTGGCCGGCCTAGACAACAACCGCCTCGAAGCGGTGGCGAGCGCCTACGACGCGCGCAAGATCCAGCGGCTGCTGAACTATTTGCAAACGCTGAGAGGGCAAAGCCATGCATGATGCCATACGCACGATGCTCGACCGCTACGCCTGCCAGACGCGCGATGAGTACGCCAACGCGTTGCGGGAGATGCTGCAAGAATTGGCGTTGCTCGGTCTGTGGCGCGGCAAGTTTTTCGAGCAAGCCGCCTTCTATGGGGGCACGGCGCTACGCGTGCTCTACGGTTTAGACCGCTACTCCGAAGACCTCGACTTCTCCCTGCTGGCGTCCGACCCAAAATTTTCGCTGGGGCCCTACGGCGAGGCGCTGTTGCGCGAGATCGGCAGCTTTGGTTTTCGCGTCGAATTCCAGCAGCGGGAGAAGAGCCGCCAGACGGCGATCGAGTCGGCCTTTCTCAAGGCCAATACGCTCGATCAATTGCTGGTAATCGAGGCCGACGAAGCGCTGTTGCCCGATTTTCATCCCGGCGCGGCGCTGCGAATCAAACTCGAAGTCGACACCGATCCCCCCGGTGGTTTTGAGACCGAGAGCCGTTATCTGCTGCGGCCCATCCCTTTTGCCGTGCGCGCTTACAGTCTGCCCGACCTGCTGGCCGGTAAACTGCACGTCATCCTCTGTCGCAAGTGGCAGAGGCGCGTTAAAGGACGCGATTGGTGCGACCTAGTGTGGTACGCCGGCCGCCATCCGCAAGTGCGGCTGGACCATCTGGAGGCGCGGCTGCGGCAGTCGGGCGATTACGACGACGCAGCGCCTTTGACCAGGGAGCGGCTGGCGGGTCTACTGGG